>JBGTDH010000455.1:0-8316 GCA_041748435.1 Pirellulales bacterium | reverse complement strand
TCTTGGGCCGACTGCACGGCGCCGTCGCCCCAGTCCACCGTGACCGTGTGTGTGTCGCGCGTGCCCACATCGGTGAAGCTGCCGCTGATCGTCACCGGCTCTCCCTCCGCCGCTGGACCCGACGACGTCGAGCTGGTGCTCAGGGCCGTAAGCACCGGCGCAACGTTCTTCACCAGCGTCGCCAGGCTGCGGGAGTCCTGGCCCGTATCGTCGTCGCGGAGCGTCAGGCCAATCGTGTAGCTGTCCTGCGGCGTGGCCGTGGGGTTGTCGTCGAAATACCGATGCGTCTGGCTGAAGTGGGTCGTGCCGGCCGGATAGCTGAAAGGCTCTGGCACGCCCTCGCCCCAGTCGACCAGGAGCGTGAAGGTGTCCAGCGTGCCGGGATCGACAATCTCGCCGCTGAGGGTGACTACGCCATTCTCGTCGATTTCTGGTGTGACAACGACGTTTGCCAATCGCGGGGCCACATTGTTGACCGTGATCGAAGTTGAGGCGGTGTCGCTCAAATTGTTGTTATCGGTTACGGTAACGCTGATATTATTGACGTCCGAAATTGTGGCGGTGGGGTTGTCGTCGCGATAGCGGTGCGTGAGGGTGAACGACCGCGAGCCGAATCCCAGGAGCACCGGAGGATTGCTGGCGCCGTCCCCCCAATTGACGGCGAGCGTGTGGGTTGCCAACGAGCCAGGATCGAGGAACTCGCCACTCAAGGTTACGTTCCCATTTTCGTCAATGACAGCCGAGTTGAGTCGCAAGCCGGTCGTGTCCGGGGCGACCGACTCAACCAGCTCCAGCCCGTTGAAAGTGATGAGCGTGCTACCCAAGTTCAACGTTCCGTCGGCCGGCCGGCCGTTGGCGCTTGGCGTGTACACCGGATTAGTCAGTGGTGTGCCGAGGAAAGCCAGCCGGTCTATGCCGGTGCCATTGATGGTCACGGGAGCTTCGGCAAAGGCAGCCTGCACTTTGACCGTGTTCAAGCCGCCGCCGGGGTTGACCACGATCGCAGTGATGACGCCGGCGAAAAATTCCGACGCCTGACCATTCAGAGTAACCTTCACTCCCCCTAGGTCTCCCCGTTCAATGGTGATGTCGTCCGCGAAGTCCGGGGCGAGCTGGTCCCCGTTGACCGTGAGGACTCCGTTGACGACCGCGAAGGTCTGCAAGAGCGACTGGACCTGGCCGAACATGTCCACCGTCGCCAGGTTAGCGCCGTCGTCCGTGCCGGTCCACGAGAGGTAGAGTCGGTCGTTAAACTTCGTCAGCGTGGGGGAATGCTCCGACTCTTCACTGGACGTAAGTCGTTCGTCGGGTTTTGCACCGAATGCCTTTCCATCATGCGCCATTGCAAGATTGAGCCCGTTATCGGTCCCTGTCCAGGCAAGGACGAGGACGCCGTTGTCGGACAGCAAGGCCGGGGCATGGTCGCTCCTGGCGTCAATGCCCCTCAGGGTCACTTTACTTCCCTCCCGCAATCCATCAGGTGCGCCGGCAACGTCCGTGTCGACCATCGCCACGTTGACGTAATTGTTGCTGTCGGTGCCTGTCCACGCGATGAACAGCCCATAGGTGAGCGTGTCGCCGACCCGAAAGTAATGCTCCGCAAGAGCGGGAGCGCCTACGGCCTGCTCAGTGGGGTTGGGGCTGAAGTCATCGCGGCTGTGCCAGGTCGCCCCATTATCGTCGGAAACCTCAACCCAGAGGTTGTTGTTGCTCTCCGTGCCGGCCTGGTAGAGGCGGCCATTAAACCGCGCCACGGAGGCGTTGCCCTGGCCGAAGCCGTCCGGCGGCGCGACTTTGGTCAGTCCTTCAAATCCTTTGGTCGTGGTCAGCCCTTTTTCGTAAAAGCTGTAGTTGGGGATGGTGGACGGGAGCTTGACGGTGTAGCCGTAAGCGTCCTGAAGAATCTTTGCATCCAGGTCACTGATCAGTTGACGCCGGGTCGGGGGCTCGCTGATGGTCCGGCCGGCATTCATCAGATCGTCGGGAAAGATCGGAAGGTCTTTCACGGCGGGGCCTTCGTAAATGTGACCTCCGCCGTCGCTGGTGAACGTGGCAACCGCGGTCTCCCCGGTGAAGAGCAACAAACTCTGGGAGGTTTCGTTGGGGTCCTGCTCCCCGGTGTCTTTCAGGAAGTTGTTGATGGCTAACCCGTTGGCACGCAATAATCCCAAGGCGTGACCTAGCTCATGCACCGTCGTTCGGTAAAAGTCATTCCCGGAAAGGGCAACGAACTCGTCTGCCGCAAAGGCATTGATCAGCGTGCCGAATTCCAGATCATTGGCAGCCTCCAGATCGAGGTACCACCCGCTTAGACCCCCGTTATCGTCCATGACAAGGGTAGCGCGGGTGGGTTTTCCCGACGCATCGACATCATTAATGCGGGCCTCCCCGCGCTTGCCTCCCCCCAGGTCGCGTGCGAAAATGCTTATGCTGAACGTGTTGCTCTCGTCTGCATATTTGAAGTTTTCAATGACAGTTTCCCAGTCGTCGATGGCCCGGTCCACGATCGCCCGCGCCACTAGTGCATCATCTCCATAGGTCGCGTCGAACCCGTTGTCGTTCAACCCGTCGGCTGTCCCGAGAAAGTCGTTGCGGTTCGTCCAGTCTATCACGGAGAGCATCCGCCGATCTTCCAGCGCTTCGAAGCCCAAGTGGCAAGCGCCAAATGCGCGACGTGCGGTGCTCCGGCTCATTTTCTGCTGGGCCCGTGGCGGCTTGGACACCCTGCGATTGCTGAACCATTGCATGACAATTCCCTTTCGAATGGAACGGTGTTTTTTGTGCCAGCGTTATTCAGTTCCTGGCCGACGTCCGGCCACGGCCGGAGCCGAGGCGCACCGATCGCCTCCCAATTGCAACGTGCAAAGGCGACGGTCCACGGCTAAAATTGGTTACTGAGGGTCTCGGGCCTGACCACCACGCTTATCCTGCCAATGCCCTATCGCCATCCGACCGTCAAACGCACGGATCCAACAAAATAATTCCTATGAACTGCCGGGTTCAAAAAAGCCGCGACGTTCAACGGACGGCATGTGCTCTATGGCCGAAAGCCTCGATTTTGTGGACTTTGTGCGACGGATTCGCGCCGGCGACGATGCGGCGGCTGCGGAATTAGTGCGTCGCTTCGAGCCTTTGATCCGGCGCGAGGTCCGGATGCGGATCGGTGACGATCGGCTCAATCGGGCTTTCGACTCGACCGATGTCAGTCAATCCGTATTTGCGAGCTTCTTCTCCCGCGCGGCCACCGGCGAATACGAGCTGGATCGGCCCGATCAACTCGCACGGCTGCTGATGAGCATGGCTCGCAATCGACTGGTTTCGCGGGTACGGAAAGAGCGGCGGCTGGTCCGTGACGTCCGGCGTGTGTCGACCGCACCGGAAGCACTTGACCAGGTGGGCGAAGCCCGGCCCTCCCCCAGCGAGATCGTTTCCAGGAAAGAAGAGTGGGAGTTTGTGAAAACGTCGCTGTCCGACGAGGAACATCAGATCTTCGAACTACGCGGGGCGGGTCTGAGCTGGGATGAGATCGCCGAGCGACTGGGCGGCAGCGGCCAATCGCGTCGAATGCAGTTGTCACGAGGTCTTGATCGGCTCAAACGGCTTCTAGGCGTGGCGGATTAGATTGTTCGCTGTGCGGTTTACCGGCCGTTGGCGATAAGCGATGGTAGGCGGAAGCCCTTGCGATGATCCTCCCTCTGTCCAGTGGCGTATGAATTCCCGGGGACTGATTAATTCCGGCTTGCTCGACTCGCCGGCGGCAAATCTGCGCCGCGCGTGGCAAGAAGGGCGCGATCCCGCCCTCGAGACCTTTGTAGCCGGACTTCCCCAAGTTTCCCCTGAGGAGCTGGCGGTCCTGATTCTGGTCGATTTCGACGCTCGCTGGAGTCGCAACGATCCTCGGCGGCCGGAAGAGTACCTGCGACAGTTTTCCGCCGTGGCCGCTGACGCAGAGTTGGCGGTCGACGTGATCTACGCCGAATACCTGGCCCGCGAGCAGTCCGGCCAGCGGCCGGAACTGACCGAATACCAGCAGCGGTTCCCGGCGTTTGCCCAGGTCCTGGCGGAGCAAATCCGCCTGCATCAGGCGTTGGAGACGCTCGACGACGATACGCAGGTCGAGCGGGGCGAATCGGACGCGTCCGCTAGCGGTTCGACACCATCGCCCGGCGATCCGTCCGAGGTGGAAGCCAGCTTTGAAATTGTCGAACAAATCGGCAGCGGCGGCATGGGCGTGGTTTACAAAGCGCGCCAAGAGGCGCTCAATCGCTTTGTGGCTCTCAAGATGGTGCGGGCCATCGACGCCGGCAACCCCGAGCTGCTGGCCCGTTTCCGCAGCGAGGCGCGCATCGTTGCTGCGCTTCGCCATCCCAACATTGTGCAAATCTTTGATTTTGGCCAACACGACGGCTTGCCCTATCTTGCGATGGAGTTGATCGAGGGTGGTTCCCTGGCCGATCGATTGGACGGCGTTCCGTGGGATCCTCGCTCGGCGGCAACGCTGCTTTGCAAGCTGGCAGACGCGGTGCAATACGCGCACGAGCGCCACGTGATTCATCGTGATCTCAAGCCGGCGAATGTACTCGTTGTCGCAGGGGGCCAGGAACTCGAAGTCAAGATTACCGACTTTGGCCTCGCCAAGGTCCTGGCGGAAGACTTGTCGCAGCAGACCAGGTCCGTTGCCTTTCTGGGCACGCCCAGCTACATGGCGCCCGAGCAAGCCAGCGGTCGCGCCCGCGACATCGGGCCAGCCGCCGACATTTACGCTCTGGGGGCGATTCTCTACGAACTCTTGACGGGCCAGCCCCCCTTCCGTGGCGAGTCCACCATCGAAACGCTGCGTCTGCTGCTCTCCAGCGAGCCGGTCTCCATTCAGCGGCTCGCCCCGAGGATTTCGCGTGATGTGGCGACCATCTGCGTCAAGTGCTTGCAGGCCGACGTGAATAAGCGGTACGCCTCGGCAGCAGAGCTACGTGCGGATCTGACGCGCTTTCTCGAGGGAAAGCCCATTCACGCCCGCCCCATTGGCAACGCGGAGCGGGCCTGGCGGTGGTGCCTGCGCAATCCGCATTTAGCCGGCGCCCTGGGTTCCGTGATGCTATTGCTGTTGGGCATCGCAACAGTGTCGCTCTGGTATTCAACCCGGCTTAGTCGCGAGCTCACCAAAACGCGTCTCGCCGAGCAGGCCGAGCGAGAGGCGAACCAGGCCGCCCAGCAACGTTTGTGGAACGTGTATTTGAGCGAAGCCACAGCACGCAACAACAGTCGCCGGGTCGGACAGCGGTTCGCCGCCCTGGAGAGCATTGATAAAGCGACCGGCTTGCTCGACACCGTCGGTCGGACTAGCCAGCGCGAGCGGCAGCTTCGCAGCGCAGTCCTGTCATCGCTGGTGCTGCCGGACATCCGCAAGGTACGCTCGATCAGCGAACTCCCGGCCCACGGGTGCGATTTGTCCTTGACCGCTGATTGCTATGTCGTGGCCGCCGAAGAGGGCACACTCGCCGGCTATCGGCTGTCGGATAGCCGACGTTTATGGACGATCGAGTCGCGTGGGCCGCGGGTGAAGCCAGTTCTTTCGCGCGATGGTCGATTCGTGGCGGCAGTCGGCCCTCAAGGCGCGAGCGTTTGGCGTCTCGAGGGGTCCCAGCCGCGCCTGGCTTGGGAGGCGGATGACGTGCAATTCCTCACCTTTGCGCCGGACGGAGAACATGCGTTGTGTAGCGATCGTGCCAAGGGAATGCGGTTAGTACGGGTCGGCGATGGAGTCGCCGTGCAAACGATCGGCAAAGGCGCGGCTCGCTCAGAATTCGCGTACAACGCTCGTGCCGATCGCATTGCAGTGTGCAGCGCGGCCGGCGTGCAAGTGATCGAAGCAAACACCGGAGCGGTCGAGGTCGAGATCCCCCTGGTAACTTTTGAGCCGCTACTCGCCTGGCATCCCAGCGGCGAGCATCTGGCGGTGTGGGGCAACCTGGGCGAAGTACTGCTGTTGAATGGGAAGACGGGGGCTAAAGTGCTCGCTTTCCCGCACAATGGAAAGGCGGCGGACTTGTCCTTCAACAGCGACGGGTCCGTCCTGGTGACGCAAAGCTCGTGGGACCAGCGCTTGTGCGCGTGGGACGTGGGAACGGGCCAACGACTTCTGGAAGTTCCCGAGTTTTTCAGCTATGCCTGCGATGTGACGCCGGACGGCCGAATCGTGTTTCTTTCGGTCCGTGGCGGCGCCGCAGAGCTGACGGAACTTACTGCTGGGGCACGCCGGCCGTTGGCACAGATGTTGTACCCGCCGTTGGGATACTGGCACCAAGCGTCAGTAAGTCCCGAAGGCCGGCTCGTACTCTTTTCCAGTGTTCACGGCCTGGAGCTGTGGGATTTGCGGACAACCCAACGCATCCTCGCTCGGACGATCGGTCCCTGCTTGGCGGAGTTCGATCGCACGGGAAACCTGATCCTTGGGTGCCGCGCGGGCATTTATCGTTTGCCACGTCGCGTCGAGACGATCACGGATCCGGGGAGCGACGGAGCTGCCGAGGAAACCCGTAAAACCGTCGTTCAATATGGCCCCGCAGAGCCGCTGACTGGCCCGATGGTGCCGACGAGCCTGGCGATGAGCGCCGGGGGAGAAACGCTCGCATTCCAAGATGAACAGGGTTGGGCATTGAAGCACAACAGCCAGGACGCAGAAATCGTTCGGCTGCATACGAAGAAAGATCCACGCAAGGGCGACGTCAGCAACGACAACCGATTCGTGGCGGTCGCCAATTGGGACCAAGGCGGCGCGACGGTTTGGGATGCCCATTCAGGACAGCAGGTGGCCGATTTGGCGGTGGGGCGGTGCGGTGTTCCGCATTTCAGTCCCGACGGTCGCCTCTTGGCGACCACGCCCGACGGGGTCGCGGTTTGGAGAACCAGTGATTGGCGGTGCGTTCACCATCTGCACGCGCAGGGGACGACGCCAACCGGTCTGGCAATCGCTTTCTCACCGGACAGTCGCGTCCTGGCCGTCAGCCAGCTCAACGGCATTTTGAGTCTGGTCGATCCTTTCACCGCCCACGAGTGGGCAAGTCTGTCTCGTGGGGATTCGGGCATCGCGTCGATCATGACGTTCAGCCCCGACCAACAGTGGCTGATCACGTCGTCAGGCGACGAGGGCACCGCGGCGCAGGTATGGGATCTGATGGCGATGCGACGCGAACTCGGCGACCGCGGGCTTGACTGGCCAGCGGACGTATTGCGAGCCACCGTGAGCCCGCAAAGCTTTAAGGAACGACTTGAAGTCACGCTCGATGATGTTCGCTTGATTGACAGCTTGCCACAACCAGGAATTCAAGAATCGTCGAAGGCGGCCAAAACTAGTCGGTAAGAGCAGTACCGCGACCATTGTTCGCCGATGGCCTCCGCGCTCCTAATCCCAGGCACTTCTGACGAGTGGCCATCAGTGGAGATGAGTGTTCCCTGATTTCATCTCTGTGTCCTTCGTGCCTCCGTGGATGATGGTCGTCGGTCAGTTGAGAACGAGCGCGCCGAGGCAATGGGAATCGAACATCAATCACCACAGAGGCGCAGAGGGCACGGAGAAGACCCTGGAAACATGACCAACGACGAACTTGTTTTTCCCCGATCTCTAACTAACTCAGATCCGAGCGTGCGGTTTCCAGCGCTAAGAAGACAGAGCAGAGAGTGATTAGGCACATGCCGATCATGTAGAGGGCGATGGGCCAGGGCTCGCCGCCGGACCAATCCAAGAGGTACGTCGCGATCAGCGGGGCGAGGCCGCCGGCGAAGGGCGCGGCCATCTGAGAGCCAAGCGAGGCGCCGCTGTACCGCACATGCGTTCCGAACATCTCCGAGAAGAAGGCGGCCTGCGGACCGTACATGGCCGCGACCCCGGTCAGGCCCACGATCAAGGCCAGCCAGATCAGCAGCGGCTGGCCCGTGTCGACCAGCCAGAAGAACGGGAACGCGAACAGTCCGGTGCATAGGGCGCCCCCGAGGTAGACGGGTCGCCTCCCCACGCGGTCGGAGAGCGCCGCGAAACCCGGGATCGTGAAGAGCTGCAATGCCGAGGCGATGAGCACGCCTTGCAAGATCGTGTCTCGAAGATTGCCGGACCGCCCGCTGACATACGTGTAGATGAACACGGTGAAGATGTAGAAGCAGGCGTTCTCCGCAAACCGGGATCCCATCGCCAACAGCAAGTTCTTGGGATGCGTTCGCAGCAGCTCCACGAGCGGCATGGGGCTGGTGGTCCGTTCCGCTTTGGCCTTGGTGAACAGCGGCGTTTCCAGAATCTTCAGGCGAATGAACAGCCCCATCGCC
>JBGTDH010000454.1:0-8657 GCA_041748435.1 Pirellulales bacterium | reverse complement strand
GCCAGCGACACCAACGACCAGGCAAATGAATAGCGGCGTATCTTGGTGCGCAGCGTGGCCGTGGCGGTGAGCAGATACAGCAGTGCAGCTAGCGTGGGCAGCGGGGCGCTCAACGGATCCATCACGAGAACGTCCTTGCCCGCCAGTTCGTGCACCGCGGGCCAAGGATCGTGGGCCTGCGACGTGTCGAGCAGTAGAAAATCGATCCAAGCGCATCCGGCACAAGCCAGGGAGATGGCGCAGCAGACGAGGCACCATCGGCGGGCCGCATCGACTTCGCGCAGACGGCTGACGATCACCGCGCCCAACAGCGGCGCCAGAATGCAGAGCGTGAGCCAGGGAAAGTGGAACGGCGTCACGAGAGCTCCTCCAGTGACCCGGGCATCGGATTGTGCTGGTCGGAATCCCGCGAGGGCCGGCCGGAGAGCAAGTCGGTCCACGCGCGTTCCCAGCGATCGAACAGGCGGAACGCGTCCAGAAACGGCGTGGCGATCCAATCGTTCAAGATCGAGTCCAGATACCCGCGCTCCAAGGCCAGCCGGTAGACCCAGGCTTGCACAGCAGTGGGCACCAGGCATCCCCACCCGCCGCCGCGTGAGGGGAGTTGATTGCCGATGGCATTCTCTAGCACTCGATAATCGTGCAAGAGTGTGGGAGCACGCAGGAATTGCAACGTCCGCAGAAAGGCATGGCCGATGATATGCGCCAGCGCGATCCACCTCAGGCCCAGTCCGATCTCGGCCACGATGATTCCCACCTGCGTGAGCGCGGCGAATGACAGCGCACACTTGATGTCGGTCTGCACGCGCGTCATCACGGCGCCCAGCAGAGCCGTGCAAAGTCCCAAGGCCACGGTCACGATGCCCAACCAAGGCGAGAGGAGCAGGATGGGGCTTACCCGCAACAACAAATAGGCGCCCAGATGCACGGAGAGGGCTCCATAGAAGACGGCACTAGAGGGGGTGGGTCCCTCCATCGCGCGCGGCAGCCATCCCGAGAAAGGCACCAGGGCCGATTTGCCCGCGGCCGCCACGAGCAGCAAACCGCCTACGAGCAAGGCTTGTTGGGGGGTGATGCTGGCTTCTCCGCCGGGCCAAGCGCCCGTGCCTAGCAAAGCATCGAAGTCACCCTCGCCTCGCAAGTGATGCAGCATCACCGCGGCCATCAACAAGCCAGCGTCCGAAATGCGGTACACAACCCACACGCGCAAACCGTTGCGGGCGGGCATCGGCCGCTCGTGAAAGAACGCCACCAATAAAGCGGACGACAGTCCGACCAGCTCCCAGCCCGTGAATAGCACCTCGATGGTGCCGGCCAAGGCGGTGATGGCCATGCCCGCCGCGAAGACCGAGTAGAGCACGAAGAAACGGTTGTAGCCCGGCTCGCGGTGCAGGTAGCGCGTGGCGAAGCCGGCGATGGTGTAGCAGAGCACGAACGACAAGATCACGAACGGGAGCGAGAGGTAATCGAACAGCAGCTTCACATGAAAGTGA
This sequence comes from Pirellulales bacterium, assembly GCA_041748435.1. Classification (GTDB taxonomy): domain Bacteria; phylum Planctomycetota; class Planctomycetia; order Pirellulales; family JBGTDH01; genus JBGTDH01. The sequence goes on along the minus strand of JBGTDH010000454.1, from coordinate 7,164 downwards.
AAATGCGGGATGACGATCCAATTCCCCAATTCCACCGTGACATGCGGCTGGCCACGGCCGATCATCAGCCCCAACACGGCCAGCGCGGCCAATAGGCCGCAGCCGATGGCCGTCCCCACCGTGCGGCTAATAACTCTCTCCGAGAGGCAGCGGTCCATCAACGACCAGCCGCCCAAAAACAACACCAGCGCCAACGGAGCCCCGGGCACGCACAACGCGAACAGGTTGGTGAGAGAGTCAATGTCCATGATTCAAACCTGATCAACGCTCTGTGTGTTGGTTACCGTCGCGCTGCGAACTCGCGCGCGGCTGGAGAAGGGCGAAGCCCAAGTGATCCCGCCAGCCGCGATACCAGTCGACCGAAGTCTCCGCCCGCGGGATGTCGACATTCTCCGGCCGATAGGGCTCGAATTGTCCCTGGCGAAAGACGTGCATCTGGGTGGAGTTCGGATCGAGCACGACGAGCTGCACCCATTCGTTGCGGCACATCAGCGCGATGCTGGGGTTCTGCTCCAGGATTTGCAGCATGGCTTGCGTACTGGTCTCGACAATCGTCAACAGCCGCAACGGCTCGTGGATCTCGACCATTTGCCAGGGAAGGCCGGTGCGCAAATCGCTGGCCGCGCCGTCCATCACGCCCAACAGCGATGTCACGTTGTGCGGTAGCTTGGTGCCGCAGCCCCAACCCACGGGATCGACGAACGAGAAGTAATACTCCAGGTTGATTCCGCCGCAGACCGGAAAGACGGGCAGGAGAATGCGAGTGAGAATGGTGCTCTGCGAGTCGTCTTGTGTGGGATCGTAGGAGGTGAGAAACGCGCGGCGGTCCATGAACAGCCCGCGCGTGCGTTGACGCCGTCCGACAAAGCAGATGGCATTAGTAGCGTGGCCGCACTCGGGCCGCGTCTGGGCCAGATCTTCGGAACGCTCTTCCACATGCCGCCGCGCGGCCGGAAAAGTCATGTTCAGCGGAGCGGAAACAAACCGCCGGCAACGCTCGTGCGCGTTGCGGTCGCACGTCTCTTCGATGGCGGCGTGGGCGCGCTGATAATCCGTCTCGTGGGTGCGGGGCAAGCGGTCCAGATCGAAGCATGCCACGCTGTCGTTGCACGTGTTGTGCAATCCGCCCACGAACACGGTATCGTCCGGCACGATCAGGCCTCGCTCTGTCAGCGCGCGGCGCACGCGCAGATCGTTGAGCATCTGCGCCGCCGCGCGGGCATTGGGTCCGCCGGCACTGCCGCCGCACGCGCCGCAGTTGTAGGCGCTGTTGTGCGGATTGTTGAGACTTTGGGAGCCGTGCCCCAGCAGCACGACCAGGCGGGCGAAGTTGCGCGTCAGGCCAATATCGCGCAGCAGACGCTCGGCCATGTTGATCATCTCCTCGACCGTGAAACCAATCTGGCCGTTCGCCGGGCCGGCCTGCACCTGGGAGCGCTGCAGTTGCAGCTGCGTCACCTGCGGTGGCTGTACGAGGCGGCTCACGGTGCTGCGGATCTTGGCCGTCAGTCGGGGGAACAGCGTGCGAGCTACGAGAGGCACGGAGGCAAACACTCCGAGACCGGCCGCCACCAGCGCGCCCCCCGTAAAGGTGCGGCTGCCCACATGCAGGTGATGGGATGCCGTGCCCAGGGCGCGACGCGTCTTGGCCCGGCGGCGATGCTGCTCCTCGAACGTGTAGACGACGTTCTCCCCCACCCAGTGCTGCGGACGAATCACGATCGGGCAGAGCGGCACGTAATGCGCCTCCGCCGCGCCGCGATAGTACATCGGAACGAAGAAGAAGCCGGCCACGCCGAAGGTCTCAACTCTTGGCGCCACTTCCTCCAGGTGACGCCGGAACGATTCTTCCCGTTCGTCCAGGCAGCACACCACCTGAAATTCCGGCCTGAGCTTGTCTTCCGGCCGGGGCACGCACTGCACGGTGAGGGCATCCAGCGTCTGCGTGCGATAGCGCCGCTCGAAGGCGAGATGGAACACGCGTCGTCGCTCCAGACCGGAGTACTCTTCCAACTCGCCAATCAGGTTGGACCACTGCGGTTTCGTCAGACGATGCAAGTCCGAGGGGAGCCAGCCGCGAACCTGCGCGAGTTGAAACACCAGAAATGCCCGCTGATCGACGCTCACAGGTTCCTGACGATGAATCTTGGACCGCGCAGCCAACCGCAGTTTGTGGAGCGGTCCCGTGTAGCCCAGGCCTTGCTGGGCCGTATGCGCCAGAGCCAGCCGATCCAACAACAATCTCACAGCCCGAAACTCCCGCAAGCTGCCGCCCGGCGCGGGATGCACGGCCCGATCCGCACGCTGTTCCATCTGCCGAATCATCCCGCCCCAACCCCGCAACGCCAGCAGCGTGTTGGCCAGGTAGTGGTCCCACTCCGCATCGGGCACGCCCAGCATGCTGAGCGATTCGTCGATCGACTCCAACGCACTGAGCTGCGATTCTTTCACACGGGCCAACTCGGGCGAGAGTCCTCGCAGCCAGGCATCGGGGGGGCCCGCCGCGCGGCCGTAGAGCGAACAGAACGCAGAGAGAAAACCGCGGTTTCGGTAGGGGAGCGGCCAGGACGAGAAGCCTTGATCGAGAAACGCGGCGCAGAATCGAATCAGCACGCCGTGGACCAGCAGATCGGCATCTTCGCCGCAAGCCTGCAGCAGCAGATTGCGATGGCGCACCGAAGGGTGCGGCGGCGCGGGCGCGTGCTTCACGCCATGCATGCCTTCGCGGCAGATGCGCCACAAGGCTTGCAGCGTGAAGGCTTCCCACGCTGCCTCGCTCCAGGCTTCGACAGATGCCTCTCCAAAATGCCGGATCAGGCCGATCAGTGCCTCGTACATGCGCCGATCCGGCGGTGACTCTCCCCGTGGCCCGCCGTCACGAGGCAAATCGCGCATTACCCAACGGCGGGTTTCTTCGATCAGCCGCTGGCGCATAGCGGTGGAGACATCACCGCGGAAGCGCGACAACGCATCGGTTTCCGCCACGAACCAGCGTAGCTCCGCGTCGGGCGCTTGTTGCAACTCCTGCTCCAGCATCGCCAGCCGCAAATGGAACCGCGTGCCAAACAGGCCGATCAAGACATCGGCGCGCTCTCCCAAATCTTCTTCCAGCACCGCCGACAGATCTTCCGGCCGAATGCGTCCGCGTGCCAGGTGCTGGCGAAACTGCGCCTCGGAAAGATACGGCTGGCAGCCGAAGATGCGGGCGCCTTGCCGGACTGCCTCTTCAAACGGCAGATGCTCCAGCGCGTGCAACGTGTTGTGATGAATGAAAACTGTGATCGGACCTTGCGCGGGCAGGAAATGCGCGGCGCGCTCGATGGCTTGCTCCAACTGCGCTAAACGCGCCCGGGGCGGCGCCGCGCGGGAAGCTTCCGTCGTTCGAGGCTCCGATAAGGCAGCGGGCATCTTGACGACCACATTCAGCAAGGGAGGGACTGCGAGCACGCACTACTCTACGGGGCCACGGGCTCCAGTTGCCGCTTGCGGGCCGAGTGCGGATGGTCCGACAGAGGCCGATGGTTCTCCAGTCCCACCACCTTGAGTTCCAAGCCCGAGCGCTGAAAATCCTGCTCCAGCTCGTGCAGCTTCTCCATCACCGTGTGGTCGACCAAACGGGTATCGGATAGATCCACCACAACATTCTTGCGATGCACCAGGCCGACATCCAGAATCCGCCGCCGAAAGGGAATCCAATTGCTGAACACCGCCGAGTGGCTGGCCAGAATCCAATACGTCTCCGCGTCTTCTTCAATCACTTCCAGATAGGGCTTGAACAACGAACGCACGGGGACGCCGTTGAGAAGATGAATGAGAAACTTGACGCCGATGCCGATGCCAATGCCCATCAGGAGATCGGTGGCCAGCACCGCCACGATGGTGGTCACGTAGATGATCAACTGCTCCCGCCCAATTTGGAGCACATGCAGGAACTCCCGCGGGTGGGCCAGACGGAATCCGGTGTAGATAAGCATGGCCGCCAGGGCGGCCAGGGGAATGCGATGGATCACGGCCGGAATAAGCGCCACGCAGCCCAGTAGAAACAGGGCGTGAAACAGGTTGGCGAACCGCGTGCGGGCGCCGTTATCGATATTGGCCCGGCTGCGGACGATCTCGGAGATCATCGGCAACCCCCCCACGAACGAGGCCAGCAGGTTGCCAATGCCCACGGCCAGCAGATCGCGGTTGAGATTGGTCTTGCGCTTCCAGGGATCGAGCAGGTCGACGGCCTTGGTGCTGAGCAGAGATTCCAAGCTGCCGATCAAGGCGTACATGGCCACCCACTTCCAGGCGAACGGCTGCGCGAGGCCGGAGAAATCGGGCGTGACGATGGCTCCGAACATATTAAAGGGCACGTTGACCAGATGCTGCTCCCCGACCGAATACTGGTGGCCCTGCAGCGTATAGGTGTGCGCGTGGGAGAGATCGAAGTACATTCCCATCGGGATGGCCACGAGCACCACCAGCAACTGCCCCGGCACGAGGGCCACGAAGCGGTTTTTGATCAGCGGCTTTCCGAACAGGATGATCAAGCTCATGAGGCCGATCAGCGCGATCTCGGGATTCATATGCATCAGCGTGCTGGGAATCTCCTTGATCAACTCCAGCGGCTCTCCCGATGCTCTAAGTCCCACGGCCACGGGAATCTGTTTGGCCATGATGATCACACCGATGGCGGCCAGCATGCCGTGGACCGTGGCGGTGGGAAAGAATTCACCCAGCACGCCGCTGCGCAGCAGTGCAAACACAATCTGAAACGCCGCTGCCGCCACGCCGACACCGAGAGCCAAGCGATAGGCGGCCAGATCGGCCGCCGGGTCTTTGCCTCCCGTGAAGCCGAACTCGGTCACGCAGCCAATGGCGATCACAATCAACCCGGCCGCAGGTCCTTTGATCGTCAGCTCCGAGTTGCTGACCAGCGCGCCGATCACGCCGCCGATGATGGCAGTGAACACGCCCGCAATGGCCGGATAGCCCGAGGCCAGCGAGATCGCCAGGCACAACGGCAAGGCAATCAAGAACACTAGAAACCCCGAAACGATGTCGTAGCGACCGTTCCGGCTGAGGTTGCGGAGTGTGCCCACGGGCACGTCATCGCTCGAACCGCAAGGCGTGGCAACCGATGTTGGCGACATTCAGGCAACCTGACGACGGAGTTCGTGGCATTCACGCGACGCGTTCGCGGAAGCATCTACTTAAGCACAGATCGGATTAATCGCCACGGCGCAAAGATTACAAATCAGTCAGGCTGGCAATCGCCGCGTCGTTGCGTGTTCGATGCGGGCGAGACAGCGGCCGCAAAAGGCCGTGCGAGATGAAATGCGGCAAACCTTAAGATTCCGTAATCCTCGCGGCGAAAATTCCCCTGCCTGAGGCTATGATAGGCACCCGATGGATATCTTGATTATCGAGGACGACCCGATTATTGGACGCTCCCTGCGGGACGGCTTCACTGAAGCGGATTGTCATTGCGTGTGGACTAAGGATGGCGCACGCGGCCTCTCCCTGGCCCAGACGCAGCAGTTCGATGCGATTGTGCTGGACCAGATGCTGCCCGGAATGCCAGGGCTCGATGTGCTGCGCCAATTGCGCGTCGGCGGGATTCGATCCCCCGTGATCTTGCTCACCGCGCTGGGTTCCGTAGAGGACCGCGTGGCCGGCCTCAACGCCGGCGCCGACGACTATCTGGTCAAGCCATTCGCCTTTGCCGAGCTGATGGCGCGCGTGCAAGCCGTTTGCCGCCGCATCACTGCCCGACCGCCGGCCATCATGCAGGCGGGAGACCTGACTTTGGATCTGGCCACGCGACGCGTGCTGAGGGGCGAAGCCGAGATCGATCTCACGCCCACGGAGTTCAGCCTGCTGGAGTTGCTAATGCGCTACGCAGGGCAGGTGGTCACTCGCAAGATGTTGTGCGAGCATCTGTGGGAATCCGATTGGGAGGGGGCGACCAACGTGATTGAAGTGCATATCAATCGGCTGCGCGGCAAACTGAACCGCGGGTTTGAGGAAGCCCTGATCGAAACCGTGCGAGGACGAGGTTATGCCCTCCGCGCGCCGTAGCGAGATCTTCGGTTCGCTCCGCTTCCGCCTGAGCCTGTGGAACACGGGCGTCGTGCTGGTCACGGTGCTGGTGGCGCTCGTCGGCGTGCGCGAAGCGCTGCGCTACACGCTCATTCACGAGGCCGATCAGTTGCTGCTGGAAGATGTCGAGGAGTTGGGCCTGGCCGTGAAGGATCTGTATCCCGACCTCGATCAGATTCACGTCGAGATGAACCGCAAAGCGCAAGGGCACGAGCATCGTCAATTGTTCGTGCAAGTGTTGGACCCCCAGGGCAACAGCGTCTGGTCCAGCATTCACACGCCCGATGGCATTCGCCAGCGGCCCACGTTTACGCCAGACTTGCAGCCGCGAACGATTGAGGGTTTCCGCGTCGTGCAGCGGCGGCTCTCCTTTGCCATGCTCCCGGAGTACACCATTCGCGTGGGCAGCTCTTTTGAATACGTGCGACAAGATGTGCAGCAGCTTTCCCAGTTAATGTTGCTGGTGGGCGCGGTCTTGCTGGTAGTTGCGCCCGTCGGCGGTTACTGGCTGGCGGGACGGGCCACCGAGCCGCTGGGGAAGATCATTCATCTGGCCGCGCAGGTCCGGCCGGCCCGTCTGAACGAACGTCTGCCGCTAAGGCACACGGGCGACGAATTGGACCAGCTTTCCGCCACGATCAATGGCCTGCTCGATCGCATCGCCGATTATTTGCAACGCAACCGAGAGTTCACGGCCAACGCCGCGCATGAGCTGCGTTCCCCGCTGGCGGCAATGCGCAGCGCCGTGGAAGTAGCGCTGAACGCCCCGCGCACGCCGGAGCAGTATCAGGAGTTGCTGTGCGAGCTGGTCGAGCAGATTGGCGAGCTTAGCTTGCTGGTGAATCAGCTCCTGGTGCTGGCCGAGAGCGATGCCGTCGAATCGCCGTGGCGTCAGGAACCGGTGCAGTTCGATCAGCTTGTCTCTCGCGCCGTCGAGATGTTCCAAGGCGCGGCCGAGGAGCGCGGGATCCTCTTGCGTCTCGATTCCCGCGTGGCGCCGCTGGTGCTGGGAGACGGCACGCGCCTGCGCGAGGTGGTCAATAATCTGATCGACAACAGTCTGAAGTTCACGCCCGCCGG
>JBGTDH010000453.1:0-1764 GCA_041748435.1 Pirellulales bacterium | reverse complement strand
GCGATTACGCTCGTCGGCGGGGGAATCCGTGCGCGCCGCATCGCGAGCGTCTCGGCCCGCGATACGTGGCAGTTGCAATCCGCGCGTCGGTTCGGCGCCAGGCTGATTTCGGGTTTGCTCGTTGGGCTGGCCCTCGAACTTTACGCGATCTTGTGCCAGGTCCCGCAGTTGCGAGGTACGCTCGCGAATGTCGCGGCGCTGCGAATCAGGCAGCCGCTGGAACTGTTGCGCTAAGCGCGAGTCGGGCGAGAGTGCATCGCGAACGGACGCTCCTAGCGACACTTGCTGCACCAGGTCGCGGGGCAAGTTAGCATCTTGCCGCTGAGCTAGGTCACGAGAGAAATCGCGTTGCTCCGCAAAAGTGTGCCGCGGTCGGAGATCTTCGTGATTCGCAAAAAAGCGATGGTTTTGCTCCAGGCGATTGGCCCAGTCGTCGCCCGTGCGGCTGTTCTGCCAGCGGTGATGGGTGTAAATCGGATCGTGCCAACCGCGGGTGCGCTGGAACGCGTGCCAGGGCTGGAAGCCGAAGTTCGAATAACGACTGGCATAGTAATCGCCGAAGTAGTAGTGCCCGTAGTTGGGTCGCACAAACAGGTGATTGGTAAGGAACGAGACGTTGATAATTACACTGGGGGTGTACGTGAAACCGGGGCGCGAGTAAACGTCGCGGTGGAAATGCACCGGCGCGAAGATTACGCCGCGCTCCGCCAGAGGATAATCCCAGTAACCCTGGGTGAAGACGCAGCCACGGGGCGTCCAAGTGTAGTGCGAGGGAACCCACAGCCAGTCCGGTTGCACGCGAGCCCAGAAGCCGGCCTGCCATTGATACCGGCCCGTGTCCCAGATCCAGCAGCCGGGCGTCCAGAAATGCTCGGGCGAAGGCGACGGAGAATTGGGACCCAATTCCACGGTCTCGGGAGGATTGGGCAAATAGGTTAGCTCTTGCGTGTCGACGGAGGTCCAAACGCCGCTGGTGCGCTGGAAGCCGCCTTCGACCTGATTCCAGTAGCCGGGAATCCAACGCAAACCGGAAGGGGAACTACGCCACACGCCGCTGACCCACAGGAAATCGTTCTGTTCATCGTTCCAGACCCAATAACCGGGAATCCACTCGGCGCTGGCATCGCTGGGCCGCGCTTCGGGGGGCAATTCTTCGATCGGCTCGGGTGGCTGCTGGGGTACGACGGGCGTCGCGGCCGGATCGATGCTGATCGGCTCGGCGAACGCTTCGTGGATAGGTCCGCGCGTCAGGGCTTCCCCTTGATCCTGATTGACGCCCTCCGGTTGCGGGTTGGCGGGCGGCAGGTTCAGCGGGCCTTGTGCGTTGAGTTGCGACATTGGGTAGAGCAACCCAACCATCGCGATGCAGGCGGAAATAACGGTACGGATCGTCATGGCAGCATCCCCACGGTGTTCGGTAGTTCCGGAATCGGAGACCACAGACGCATCTGCCATGCCAACACAGCTCACATGCCTCAATTGACCTAATCAATAGCGAGGGAAGGGGGAAGACGTGAGCCATTGGTGGCCGCGCCACGCGCATGGCGGTCGAGGGGCATCCAGGCATAATCATGCGATCGGGCCGAACGGCGGATACAATGGCCACTTGTGGTTAGTGGTCAGTGGTTAGTTGGACAGCGCCACTTTGGTGCTGTAGTTGGTCGTAAGTCGTGGGTTGGAAACGCCGTGGGTCATGGGCTGTCCTTGCGTTCGAGGCACGACTTGATCCTGTCGGCATCGATGCCCAACTCGTTGAGTCGGCGT
>JBGTDH010000452.1:0-11707 GCA_041748435.1 Pirellulales bacterium | reverse complement strand
GTGGTGCGTTGCTCCTGCGAAAGTATCGTCGATGACGTATACTTCGACAAATCAGAAGATATAAACACATAGATTGATTTAATCGAACAGTGGAGTCCGCGACCGCCATGAAGACGCTGGAAGAACTGAACTACCACCATTTACTCTACTTCTGGGTCGTGGCCAGTGAGGGGAGCATCGTCGGCGCCAGCCGCAGGTTGCACGTCTCTCCGCCCACGATCAGCATGCAACTGGACAAACTGCAGCGCGGCCTGGGCCAGCGGCTGTTCCGCAAGACAGGGCGCGGGCTGACGCTCACGGAACCAGGCGAGGAGTTGCTGCGCTACGCGGAGCCAATCTTCACGGCCGGCCGCCGCCTGGCCGATTTTCTCGCCGGGCGGCAAAGCGACGAACTGCCGCGGCTCACCGTGGGCGTGCCCGACACCATGCCCAAACTGGTGAGCTTTCGCCTGTTAGAGCCGGCGCTGCACATGACAGAGCCAGTGAAGGTGGTGTGCTTCGAAGGCAAACTCGAGGAACTGCTGGCCGGCCTGGCCCTGCATCGCTTTGACGTGATTCTCTCCGAGACCCCGGTGGGCGAAACCGCGCGCGTTCGAGCCTACAATCATCTGCTGGGCAACTGCGGGCTGAGCTTCTTTGCCACTCCGGCGCTGGCGCGACGATTGCGCTCGCGTTTTCCCGCCTCGCTGGAGGGCGCTCCCTTCGTGCTGCCCACCGAGAACACGGAACTGCGGCGTTCGCTTGACCACTGGTTTGCGCAACAGGGGGTTCGCCCGCGCGTGGTGGCCGAGTTCGAAGACAGCGCACTGCTGAAGGAGGTCGGTCAATCCGGCGTGGCGGTGTTTCCCGCCGCCACGGCCATCGAAGCGGAGATTCGCAAGCAGTACCGCGTGCAGGTGATCGGACGAGCCGCCGACTTGCGACAACGATTTTTCGCCATCAGTGGTGACCGAAAGCTTCGCCACCCGGCGGTGCAGGCGATTCTGATGAGCGCCCGCCGCGACCTGTTTGTGTGATTTCAAGGAGGGAGCAAGGCACGCCCGCGCTACACCAACTCGGCGATGGGTTGGCCGCCTTCGAGCATGTAGATGGGGCGGCCGTCGGGGTTGACGAATTGCAGGCCGCGGTCGATGCCGAGGACGTGGAAGATGGTGGCCATCAGGTCTTGCGGACGGATGGGAGTCGATTTCGGCACGTCGAGCTTGGGGGCCGACTCGCCAATGACTTGGCCCATCTTCAGACCGCCGCCGGCCAGGGCCAACGTGCTCAAGGGAGCCCAATGATCGCGGCCGGCGTTCCTGTTGATCTTGGGCGTGCGGCCGAATTCACCGGTGATGACGAGCAGCACCTTCTCGCTCATGCCGCGATCGGCCAGATCGGTGAGGAAGGCCGCCACGGCGCGGTCCAACTCGGGCGATCGCGATTTCATGCTGCGCTCGATCGTGCCGTGCATGTCCCACCCGCCGTAGCTGATGGTCACGAAGCCGCAGCCCTTCTCGCACAGGCGGCGAGCACGCAGGAGCTGTTCGCCCAGGCCTTTTCCGTAAGACTCCACCAGCTTGGGCTTCTCGTCCTTGGTGTCGAAGGCGGCGGGGGCATTGCCCAGCATCAGGTTGAAGGCCTGCTGCTCGAAGCGATCGAGGCCTTCCATCAAGCCCGTGCGGTCCGACTGGCGGTTGATCGTGTCGAGGCTGCTCAGCAGCTTCTGCCGATCGGACATGCGGTCTTCCGCCAGGGAGAGCGTCATGTTGCGACGCGCCTGACCGCTGGGATCGAACGGAGCGAAGGCGGTTCCCAGAAACGCCGGGCCATCGGTGCCGATGCCGCCCAAGCGCACATAGGTGGGCATGCCGGTCTGATGATGGTTGGCGCCGCGGACGCGCGAGACGATGGCGCCCATCGAGGGACGCGTGGGAAGTCCTCCGTTGTCGATGTTGCGGTTGTCGTAGCCGGTCATCACGAAGTGCGTGCCGCCGCCGTGGCCGCTGTTGCTGTGGGCGAACGAGCGGACGAAGGCCATCTTATCGGCCACGCTGGCCATGCGCGGGAACGTGCCGCCGATGCTGATGCCGGGCACATTGGTCGGTGTGTCGCCCGTGACGCTGCGATACTCGGCCGGCGCGGTCATCTTGGGATCGAACGTTTCAACATGAGTGGGACCGCCGCCTAACCAGACCCAGACGACTGACGTTTCTTTGACCGTCTTGCCGCTGGATGCCGCTTGGGCGCGGGCCGCCAACAGTTCAGGAAGCGTGAGCATGCCGGCGCCCAGTGTGCCCACTTTGAGGAATTCGCGACGCGTGGCGCCTTCGCAATCGCGATAGTTTCGATCGCTCCAGAAGTTCAACATGGCCTGTTCTCCGGTTTCCGATTTCTTTTGGGGGACACGTCGGGCTTACGCCTCGACGCTCGCCGCTTACGCCTCGACGCTCGCCTGCTATGTCGCTTAGAGCAGCTCTTTAATAATCTCGCGATGGTCGACCAAATATTGCGGGCGGCCGTTGGGATCGGCCAGCGTGGTATGTTCCACATTGATGCCCAGGTTCTTGTAGACCGTGGCAAAGATCTGCTGCAAATGCACGGGGCGATCGTGAGGACGCTCTCCCAGGCGATTGGTGGAGCCGATGACCTGGCCCGTGCGCAAGCCGCCGCCGGAGAGGAAGAAGAACGAGGCGGGCGCCCAGTGATCCCGTCCCGCGCCGCCGTTGATGCGCGGCGTGCGGCCGAATTCACCGGACATCATAATCATGGTATCGGCCAACAGGCCGCGGGCATCGAGGTCTTCGATCAATGCGCTGAGGCCCACATCCAAGGCTGGCAACTGTTGCTTCATGCTCTGGAAGTTCTGGCCGTGCGTGTCCCAGCCGCCCCAAGAAAGGCTGACGACGCGCACGCCCGCCTCCACCAATCGGCGAGCCAGCAGGAAGTTGCGGTTGCCGTCGTAGGCGCCCTTCAGGTGCATTCCGTAGCGTTCCACCAGGCGAGGATCTTCCTTGCGGGCATCGAGCGCCTCGGCCAGCGTGCCGGAGGTCACGACGGTAATGGCCCGTTGATTGAAGGAATCGAGCGCGGTCATGGAGCCGCTGGTGTCGACGTCGCGTCGAATGCGATCCAAGCCATCGAGCAGCGTCTTGCGATCGTTGAGCCGGTCGGCCGTCATGTTGTTCAGCGTCAGGTTGGAGCGACCCTGCCCATCGGGGCGGAAATCGCGATAGACCTGCGGCAGGTAGCCGTGATTGGTGAATGCGGAAAGTGCGATGGCCGTGGGGGCGGTGCCGTGAACCGAGCCATACACCTTGGAGATCACGGGCCCCAGGCCGGGCCGACCGCCGAGGGAGCGCAGATCATTCTCGGACCAGCCGGAATCGCTCTGGCGGGGTGAGTGCTCGTCGCGCACGCCGGATACCGAGCGAATGAGCGCGATCTTGTCGCCCAGCTTGGCCAGCTTGGGCAGCAGCTCGCAGATCTCGACGCCGGGGGCGTTGGTGGCGATGGGCCGAAACTCGCCGCGGAACTCCGCCGGGGCGTCGGGCTTGAGGTCGAACGTGTCCATGTGGGTTGGACCGCCGGCCAGATAGATATTGATGATCGACTTCGGCGCCTGGGTCGAACTGGATCGTGTGGAACCGGCCTGTGCTTCCAGACGCAACAGATCGGCCAGCGTCAGGCCGCCCGTCGCCAGGGCTCCGACCTTGAGAAAGTTGCGTCGGCTGATGCCATCGCAGAACCGCTGCTTGCCGCCGAAGAAGGTCAACATGGGTCGCTTCCTGTTCGAGAGACTTCCGGCACGCAGCCCTAGGGGCGCTGCACGAGTCCATCCAGCAGTGTAACGGACGCCCGCATCAAATCAATAGAGGCTTATCCGTTTTAAGCCGGCATCCGGATGTGTTGCAAATTGCGTTTCATTTCATTTCACGTTTTCACGCAGAGCCCCAGAGCAGGCTCGTGGCAACGCGATGCTACTTCTGCTCCGGAAAGTCCCGTTCGTAGCGGCGAAGGAGAACGTCCGGGTCGGCGGGCACGAGGTAGAGCTTGCCGCGGATGTGTTTGGTCTCGCCCGGCTTCAAGCCGCCGATGCGGAAATCCGAGTGCATACAGGTGGCAACGCCCTGGAACAGCTCTTGATACGGTTCCCAGGCCGTGGCCATGATCCAGCGGTTATCGCCCGAGAAGACACCGCACAAACCGTTGGATGGCGTGAGCGTGCTCAGCGGCCGGGGGTTTACGTCGTTGCGATCGACATGCTTGGGGCGATACACCTGACCGGGGATGTAACGAGCTTGCGTGGCCCACGGTTCGGTGGGGAGGCGGGCCAGCTTGCCCTCCCGAAAGATAAAGCACTGCGGGATGTACGTCAGTTTGTCCAGGCCGGTGAACTTATCGACGCGAATGCACGGCTGTGCCCACTGGGCTTCCGAGGCAGTCTCGGTGGGGTTGTGGGCCACGAGGCGGAAGTCGATCTCGTCGGCCGTGGCCGTGATCTTGTGCCGCACGACGACGCCATCGGTCAGGCGATCGACCAGCTCGATCTCTCGATCCGTGGGCGTGCCCACCATTTCGGCCTGGTGGCGGATGACCGTGTGCTTGACCCAATCGGCATCGGTGGAGCCGGCGCGGCAGTAGGCTTCCAGATAATGGATCCGCAACTCCTGGCCCGGAAAAGCTCCGCGGATGGTCAGAAAGTTCTTTTCCCACGAGATTGTCAAAGCCGGTGGATCTGCCCCCGGGCAGGCAACACCCAGTCCAAAGACCAACGCGACCGCAATCAGCGAGAGGCGATTCATACGCCACGGCTCCGCGTCACTTGGGCGAAAGGGTGCAAACAATGCGCTTGCCTTGTTCGCTGGGCGGCGCTTCCAGTTTGGCCAGTTCGCCCAACTCTTCGATGATGCGGCGAATCACGCGTTGGCCTTCCTCCTTGTGGGCCAGTTCGCGGCCGCGAAACACCACGGAGACAACCACCTTGTCTTTGTGCGTGAGAAACTCGCGGGCGCGGTTGATTTTGACGCCGATATCGTGCTCGTCGGTCTTGGGGCGAACGCGAATCTCCTTGATCTTGACCTGGTGCGTCTGACCCTTGTGCTGCCGCTTCTTTTGCTGGTACTTGAACTTGCCAAAGTCCATGATGCGGCAGACGGGAGGCCGTTCGTTGGGGGCCACTTCCACCAGGTCCAGTTCCGCCTCGCGGGCCAACGTCAGAGCCTGATCTGTGGAAATAATGCCAAGCTGTTCTCCTTCTGCTGAGATGACCCGCACCGGAGAGATGCGAATCTGTTCGTTCACGCGTTGATGCTTGTCGATATCCGGGACCCTTTGTGTTGAACTGGAAACGGAGAATAGGTGCGTACGGGATGGCCGCACCCCCGGCGGCCATCCCTAATACGATACCTTAACGGCCGTTAGGATCAACTGGTCTTGGGATTAAACGACTGTTTGGGCGATGTTGGACTGAGCGCCCTGGGCATCGGTGACCCAAGCGGACGCATGGCCTACGCCCACTCCGGCCAGTTCCTGGATAATCGTGAAGGAACCGTTTTCGTCGAGTTGGGCCGAGACATTGAGTCCTGCCAGAATCCCGCCGAAACTGACCGCTACGGCCGTCAAATCGTCGTCGACATCGGTCGCGGAGCCGGAAAGTATCCATCCGCCGAAACCACTGTCGTAGAGCATGGAAAAGGCGCCCATGACGGGAGGATCATTCACGGCATTGACGATGACCATAAAACTGGTTTCAACGGACAATCCGCCGCTGTCGACCGCTCGCACGGTGATCGTGGCCGCCCCGTAAGCATTGAGCGCGTAGGCCAGGCGCAATTGACCGGAAGAGTCTATGGAAACGGAGCTAAACAGGCTTGAATCCGAGTTGTCGGAGATGGAGTAGCTCAAACCGGTGGGGCCGTCCTCGACGTCATCGAAGGAGGACTGCACGCTGATTACCGTATCGGCGGAATCCTCATCCACTGTTACATCGCTCATGCCGCCCGTGGTGGGCCTCTCGTTGGTCTCGATGACGGTGATGCTAATGGTTTGCGTGGTGCTCCGATTCGGGGAGCCGCTATCGGTCACGCGCACGGTGACCTCATACACGCCGCCCCCGTGAACCTCCTGCGGAGTCCAGAAAAACTGTCCACTCGAGGCATCGATCATCGCCCCGGCCGGCGCACCTGCCACGAGGCTATAGGTGAGCGTCTCTGCGGGTTCGTCCACGTCGGCGCCTACCGCATAAAACTCGAGTAGGACGTGCTCGTCGACCGTCTGATTGGCGATCGGATCCAGATTGGGCGCATGATCGTTGATGCGCACCGTGCCCGGCGCCTGCGCGGTGCTGATCTCCGAGTTCGTGGGGTTGAACAACTCCACGGAGAAAGTCTCGCTCTCCTCGGTCAGGAGATCGTCCACAATCGCCACGGCGAGCGTAATCGGCGAGTCTCCCGGGGCGAAAGTGAGCGTGCCGCTGATAGCCGTGTAATCGTCCGCCGTAGCCGTTCCGGCCATGGTGCGGTACTCCACGGATACGGGACCCGGAAGCTGAAGGCTGCAGTTGACGATGAAGTACGCCAAGCCGTCGGTTTCGAACACGGGGTTGCCGCCGCTTATACTCCAACTGTTGACACTAAGCAGGGTACGATCTTCCAAGCGCTCGAAGCCGGGGTGGCCCGCCCAGCGGTGCGACCGGGGCGAACGAACGCGTGAAGTAGGGGAACGACGGGTCCAACGACGAAGCGACTTGGAGAACAACATACGAGTGACTCCCTGGACGGCGTCCGATCCGCGGGCGCACGGGGAGCGCAGCGGGGCGGACAAAGTATGGAAACTGGCCCGAGACCGGCGCGCGGCAAGCAACGCACCACTACGTCAGGGGAGAAGAAGCCCTGCCCTGGCGGCCGGGGAGCGATAGCGCTCCACACGACCAATCGCTGCTAGAGGGAAAAACCGGGCCTAGATTCCGATAAAATTTTTACTCAAAGGCCGCCATAGAGTTACGCAACGGGCTCATCGGCAATCGTGGCGAAATAGCCACATCGGCCACCGGAAATGGTCGCGTCTGAGCCACGCAATTGTCTACGTGCTAGGTATTCGATTCGATTCGCTCAGTCCGTCAGCGGTCCGGTGCAGGATCGGTGAACCATTGAATCGAGGGAGAAGCGTCGCTGCGCACCGTGGCTTTTGACGCAGGTGTCGCAATGAGATGGGGAAAGTCAGTTGGATACGCCGAGGGATCAAATCCCAACAGCGTGGCTTGTTGCAGTCGCAAGATACTTCTCTCACGGTGTGCTAGATTGCGCGCCGCGGACTTCGAATAGGCTCTCGCGGCTATTCCTAAGACGTCCTTGTCGTGTCGAAGTCTTGCGCACGCCTCTTCAACGTCCGTGATAGTGGAGCCCGGTAACGGCGCCCCGGTTTTCGTTGATTGAGCCAGGCGCGTTGCAGCGCGGCCCAAGTAAGCGATGCCCATTTCCGAATCAAGCTCGAGGGCGCGAGTGAGAGCGGATTCCGCTTCGTCGTAGTTGCCGCAAAAATAGTGCGTCATCCCCCAATTGCAGAGGAACTGCGCGTTCTCGAAGCCGCCTTCCTGGGCCTGTTGATGGGCAATTAAGGCATTCGGATAAGACCGGGATGCACTCCAGCAAAATGCCTGCTTGGCTCGGAGGACGGGATCGGCGACACGCAGGCACGCCCGTGCGTAATCGGCGGCAGCGAGCTCGTAATTGCCGAGTTTTTGGTGCGCCTTCGCGCGCAGGATCACGCCGTCTGGCTGATCCGGTTGCGACGCAATGCTGGTGTTAAGGTTGAGGAGGGCTTGCTCAAACTGCCCCGCGGCATATGCCTGTTGGCCGGCGTGGTAGTGGCGGACCCAGGAGGGATCGAGCGTGGATGCATAGGCGGCGAGGGCGCCGCCCAGCGCCGCAGCGAACAGGACGCTGCTGTACACCAGGCGGCGGTGGCCCAGCATCCAGCGGCGTGTGCGCGGCAACGGCCCGAGCTGCGATTCCAACGCGGCCGCCAACTCGGCGGCGGTTTGGGGCCGCTCGGCCGGATCGAAGGAGAGACAGCGCTCGATCAGCCGGCAGGATGCCGCATCGGCCAGTGGATAACGCCCCGCCAGCGGACGAACGCCACGCCACTGCTGCTCCAGTTGCAATTCCCCCATCTTGGCCAGCGAGGGCTTCCAGGGGGGAGGTTCGAACGGCCTGACGCCGCACACCATCTCGTAGAGCATCACGCCCAGAGAGTACACGTCGCTGCGGTGATCCACCGGCGACTTCGCATCCCGCAGCACGCTGGCTCGGATCTGCTCGGGCGACATGTAGGGCAACGTGCCGCCCATGCGGGTGACGTTCGTGTCCTGCTCCTGCGCCAAGTTGAAGTCCAGGAGCATCGGCCGGCCGCCCGGTGTCAGCAGCACATTCGGCGGCTTGAGGTCCAAATGATAAATGCCTGCCTGATGCGTAAAGTGCAACGCGGCCGCCAGTTGCTGGCCGATGCGAAGCACGCCATCCAGATACGTGCCGCGCGCCAACCAGGGATCGGCAGTTTCCGCCGCCGGATCCAGACGATCTTGGAACTGGGCGGCATCGAGAAACACCTGGGCTCGCGCGGGATAAGGATTCTGGCCGTTCGCAAAATCAATCGCGTCGCTCAGCGTGGCCCGACCCAGATAGGGCATGCACACCGCGGTGAGCATCGTCTGCGGATCGTGCTCGACCCGGTAGACTGGCACCACGTTGGGATGCCGCAGCTTGGCCAACCGCTCCGCCTCGCGCAGGCCATGCCGGCCCACTTTCAGCGCTACGGGGCGGTCCCCCAACGCGGGCTCGGTGGCCAGATACACTTGGGCAAACGCGCCTTGTCCCAGATCGTCCTGCAGTTGAAATCCCAGGAACTCGGCGCCGATCTCCGGCCAGGGGGGCGGATCGTAATCGTCGACCACCCCCGTGCGATCCAGGAAGCTCTGCGCCATGATCCGCGTCAACAGATCATTCCGCATCCAAGGGAACTGGCGCGAAAACTCCGCCGCGTTGACCGCTTCGCCCTTCGCGCGGCGTTGGATGAACTCCTCGCAAGCCAACTCCATGACCATCGACTTATCGCGCCGCAGCAGCGGATGTTTGCGCAGCACGCCGCGCGTATCCGCCCGCTCTCCACTCTTCCAACGCTCCAACGCGTCCAGCGCGTGTTCGCGGGCGGCAAGTTCTTCGCCCGCGACCGGAATCTCGACCGTCTCCAGCGTGCCTCGCACTCGCCATGTGTCTGCCATTGCCCGCGTCTCCCGGCGAACGGACGAATCTTCGCGACTAATATCCCAATACGTGGTCGATAATCTTGCGCACCGAGCGTTCGTGCAGTCCCACTTTGGCCCCGATCTGCTCGTAGGTCTCGCCCATGTACCGCAAGCGCAGGATCTCTCGATACAGGGGCGGCTGGTCTGCCACCAGTCGTTGCCAACGCTCGCGAGCTACTGCCACCTGACTGGGCGTTGGATCGTGACCCGTGGGCGCTTGGGGCGCCGGCACGGTGGAATCGTGCAAGGGTTCCTCGCGCCGAATATTGTGGCGACGGTGGATCATGCGATGCCGCACTTCCGAAATGACTTTGTTGTGCGCCATCACCACCAGGAACCCGATCAATTCTTCAGGCTGGCGAAAATCGATAATCTGCGAACGACTGGTAAAGAAGGAAGCCCACACAGCCTGCACAAAATCCGCTGAGTCGAATTTGGGACGCATGCGCACGTTCAACTTGCGCCGCACGGCCCTGAATATGTGGGGGGCGTAGACATCGATCAGCTCCCATGCGGCCTCTTCCGAACCCTGCCGCACACGCTCCAGCAGGATGTGAAAGTCCTCGACAGGCTCGGCACTTAGGTCGTTGCCGATGTTCTCCACATCCAGGTCAGCATCGTAGAAGTCTTGGGGTGCGGTCGACATGGCTTTGATTGTGGCCAAAAAAATTCCAAAATTCCAGGGCCGGTTTTTCAACGAACCAGCGATTGGTCCTCTTGGGAACTTATCGGCACGCAATAGCCCGGACCCTCTCCGGTGGGGAGATGGTCGCCGAATGGGCAGGCCGCTGCGGTTGCTATCGTCACGCCACAAGCTCCCGGTGACCCATGAAGAATGCGCAACTCGCTCGTCAGCTTCAACTTCTTGAGCGGCTCCTCTCGCCCCGCGGGTCGACGGTGGAGCAGCTCGCGGCGGAATTGGATTGCAGCCGCCGCACCGTGTTTCGCGATCTCCGCTGCCTGGAGAAAGCGGGCATCGAAGTGCTGCTGAATGCTGAGGACTCTTCCTACACGCTGGCCGACAACTTCGGCCTGCTCGCACCGCGGCTGTTCAGCGAGGAGCTCCTGGCCCTGGCCTTGGCCCTGGGCACGTCGCCTCTGATGCAAACGCCCGAACTGGCCGGTCTGATCGAGCAGATTCTAGGCAAACTTCTGGCCAAGGCCCCACTGGAACAACGCGAACAAATTACGCGCACAGTGCGCGCTTGCCGGATTACACCCACCGGCGAACAGCCCGAGCGCCTGGGCTTGTTGCGCAAGCTCCTGGAAGCCCTGTCGCTCGCCGAGCAAGTACGCATTGTCTGCCGCTCGGAGGATGGCCGGCGGATTATTCACGATCGCGTCACTCCGGTCGCTCTGCATCTGGAAGGAGATCAATGGGCCCTGGGCTACCGAACTGCCCCCAACGGCGAGACGATCGTTCTGCCGATGGCCCAGATCGTCGATGTGCAACCCCATGAGGCAAGCGCCCCCGTCTTCAGTCGCCATTTGCTCTCGCAGTCGAAGCCGATCTAAGGCGGATCGCGCCGTCTGTGCAGCTTGGGTAAAGGTTCGGCGCAAATTCGGTTAATCTCGTTCGAAGTGCGGTCCGGCCGATTGTGATCTCAAGATCGCGCCGTTAGAACCACGCCGTTCCCACTCGCATCAGCCGCATGAACCAGTGCCGCACCTGCGGGCGTTGCGGCGTGTCGTTTTCGATCAACGACCGCGGCCGGTTTGTGGTTGAGGAAGGTTTCGCCACGACGCGCCTTGGTCGCTCTCTCCCGGATGTCATGCCATGGAAGCGGGCCACCAAAGCTTGGAAATCTCTTGCGGGCGAAGTCGGGTCGACGCTCGGCGCCCGGTGGCGAAAGCTGTCGCGTTCCTGGCGGGCGCTCATTCTCTGGGGTGGCAGCGGATGCGTTGTTGTTCTGATGCTCTGTGCCGCCCTCTCCCGGTGGAGTTCCAGCGACGACGCTCCGCGAGAGCACGCAGAGTCTTTGCAGGTGCGCGCCGAGTTGGTCTGCCACGCGCTTCTCTTGGGCGATCCCGCCGTGCTGACCGGCCTCTCCTCGCGGGACACGCAGGACGATTCTGCGCGCTGGCTGCAACGGATCAGGCCGCCTCACTGGCCTTCTTCTACGGATCTAGCCAACACGTCCCAGGTCGATCTGCGAACCTTGTTCAAGAGCATCAAGAACAAGCGCGCGGCAGTCTATTACACCATCCGAACGCGTGCGGAAGACACGGAGATTACCGGAACCCTGTGCTGGACGCTGGGGCATGACGGCCGCTGGCAATTGGATGGCCGCCGCACGCTGGATGAACTCGCCATGGCGCGCAGCACCGATTAGCAGCGTAGCCCGACGCGCAAGCGAGGGATATAAGGCGCGGCGGAACCGGAAGGCGCCGCGGCCGCACACGAGTCAAATAAAACGCGGGGAA
>JBGTDH010000451.1:0-3623 GCA_041748435.1 Pirellulales bacterium | reverse complement strand
GCGATACGCCTGCTTGAGCGACAGGCCGGGGCCGTCGGCCTCTGCCCGCAGCTCAAACGGATCGATCGCCGTGTAGCGTGTGCCTCTACCGGGTGCCCCGTCTTGGGCCAGGCGAATCATGCGCTGGGCGCGACGGCCATCTCCGATGCCTAGCTCCACGATGGTGCGCACCTGCTGACGGCGGATAGCTCGGTAAACTACCCGGTCGCTTTTCGGCTGGGAGAAATAGGCAAGATAGATGTATTTCAATCGGCGCGCGGAAAATAGCATGTCCCAGGTGCCTCGCGTCGCGGGTAGACTCTCCAACTAAACTTCGGACGCGCAGCCATTGGGAATCGAGAAGAACTTCCGCGCCTCAAGTTTGTGACCGACTCAAGTTCGGGAGACACGGCGGAAAGAAAACGCAAGAGGCGCAATCGTTTGCGGCTCTGGCACTTCTTGCGACTCTTGCGTTCGATCTGGCTTATTCGGCATACAGCAAGGCGGCGCGGCGGCGCTGGTGGAATGTTTGCAGATCCTGCTGATACAGACGCGTGATCTCGGAGGCGGTGCGGCCGTCTTTCACTGCCGATAGAACCTGCTCATCGCACAGCAGCCGGGCATAGCCGTTAACTTCCCATTGCTCCGGGTACAGCTTGCGCAGCGCGGCGGCGATGGTGAAGCCGGTTCGCAGCGGCTCGAACAGATCGCGGTTGACAATCACCACATTCACTCCTCCGCAACGCTCCTCCTTGAACTTGCTGGAATCGGGGGTGAAATGCAGCGGCACGAAGCGCACGCCCGCGAGTCCCGAGGAGTTCAGCTCCGCCGCCAGACGCCGGGCATCGATCCACGGGGCGCCCAGCACTTCAAACGGAGTGTCGGTTCCGCGGCCAACGGAAATGTTCGTGGTCTCCAACAGGCCGATGCCCGGATAGAGCAACGCCGCCGTGAGGCTGCGCATGTTAG
This sequence comes from Pirellulales bacterium, assembly GCA_041748435.1. Taxonomy (GTDB): domain Bacteria; phylum Planctomycetota; class Planctomycetia; order Pirellulales; family JBGTDH01; genus JBGTDH01. The sequence continues at coordinate 2,675 of JBGTDH010000451.1, read as the reverse complement.
GAGACGGGTTGACCCACGGCAGGCCGGTGACATCGAAATAATCCCGCCGCCGCCAGCCCTCCGTCTTGATGACGTGCAGATCGGTCTTGAGCTGGCGTTCCTGTTTGTAAAGCGTGGCCAACTCGCCCAGTGTCAGGCCGTGCCGCACGGGCAACGTGTGAAAGCCCACGAACGATTGCTTGCCTTCGTCCAGCACGGGGCCATCGACATCAACGCCGTTGATGGGATTCGGCCGATCCAGCACGACGAACCGCAGGCCATGCTCGGCGGCGGCTTCCATCGCCAGGGCCATCGTGGAAGGATACGTATAGAACCGCGCGCCGATGTCCTGGATATCGAATACCAGCGTATCGATGCCGCTCATGCTTTCTGCGGAGGGCTTGCGGCTCTCGCCGTATAGGCTATAGATTGGCAATCCCGACGTGGGATCGCTGGCGTCGTTGATCTTGGCCACATCGAGCTTCCCCTCGAACCCATGCTCGGGGCTGAACAGCGCCACGAGCTTCACCTCCGCGGCGGCGCGAATCAGTTCCACCGTGCTCTTGCCGTCGCGGCTGATGCCGGTGTGATTGGTGATCAGACCCACGCGTCGTCCTTTGAGCGGAGCGAAGCCGTCGCGCACCAGCACGTCGAGTCCGGTGAGCACGCCTTCGCTGGCCGCTTCCGATCGACCCACGACCGCCTGCGCCAGCAAGGTGGCGATCTTGCCGGCCAGCGGATTCACCAGCCCCTTGCCATCTGGATGCACGCGATTGCTGAGGAAAATAAACGTCAACTCCAACTCGGGATCGATCCACAGCACGGTGCCGGTGAAGCCGCCGTGACCAAAAGCCCGCGGAGAAAGTCCCTGGCCGCGATTGATCGAGTAACTGGTTTTCATATCCCAGCCCAGCCCACGCAGGCCGCTGGAGACGCGATTGGCGGTAGTCATCCAGGCGACCGTTTCGGGCTTCATTACCCGCACACCGCCGTATTCGCCGCGGCCATGCAGCATCTGAGCGTAGACCGCTAGATCTTCGGCCGTGGAGAAGAGGCCCGCGTGGCCGGCAACGCCACCCATCAAATACGCGCGAGGATCGTGAACTTCGCCCCGCATCCAGCGCCCCTCGCGCTCCTGCGTCACGGCGGCGCGGGCCGCCAGGGCCTCGGCCGGGAGAAAGGATGTCTCTCGCAAGCCGAGCGGGCGGAAGACGTTCACTTGCGAGAACGCGTTCACGTCCTTACCGGTAAGCCGCCGCACGAGCTCTCCCAGCACGATAAAGCTCACGTCGCTGTAGGCGAACTTCGTCCCCGGCTCGCTTTGGAGCTTCAGCCCGCAAACGCGCTGCATTGCTTCTTCGAAACCCTGCTCGTAATCGGCCAGGGCGTTGTCGGGAATCAGCCCGCCTTGGTGCGTGAGCAACTGCCGGATGGTGATGCGCTCTTTCCCGTGCTGACCGAACTCCGGCCAGTGCTGGGCCGCCGTGTCATCGAGCGCCAACTTACCTTGCTCGATCAGCAGCATCACGCTCGTGGCCGTGGCCGCCGGCTTCGTGATCGAGGCCAGATCGAATACGGTGTCGGTCGTCATTGGCACACGCTCCGGCTCGAGTGAACGATCGCCATAGGCCTTGAGCAGCGCGATCCTCCCCTGGCGGGCCACAAGAATCACACAGCCGGGCATCCGCTTCTGCGCGATGCTCTCCGCCACCCGATCATCGATCTCCGCCAGCTTGGAGGCCTCCAGCCCGACTTTGTCGGGAGCTGCATGCGGCAACGGGGGCGGCCCGGCGAGCACACTGCACGGGCAAATGAGCAACAACGCCACGACGTTCGCCAACCACAGTTTTGTGCGCACGGATGCTCCCCGGAAAGGACGATTTAGAGGAGTACAGGATACCTACCCGCCGCGGCCGACGCTATTCTTACTCACCGCCGTGCGGCGGGTCGGCGGGCATAGCGGGATGCGCTTGCACGTCCAGTCGCTGCCAGGCGGCGTAGGAGGGCTTGTCGCTCAGGGCACGGTGCAGCACGGTCAGCCATTCGCGGCGGCCGGCGTAAGGGGTGAGATCAACCTCCAGCTCTTTCCAGCCGTCGTGCGTGGCAGGCTTGTCGATAATTCGACTGAGCAACGAATCGGCGCCGACCCGCACATCCAGCCCCCATTTGCCGTCGCCCTCCTGGCCGACCTTCAGAATCAGCCGGCCACGCGCGCCGGCCGGCAGATCCAGCAACCGCACGAAGCGCGCGGGCCGCTTGTCGGTGGCCAGCGTAACCAGCACGTCTTGTTGATTGCGCAGCTCTGCATGCCAGCGGGTGTTGCCATCGGCGTTGCTGGTGAGCAGCCGCCATCCAGGAAATGCCGTTTTGCCGGCGTGTTGCAGCGCGCCCTCGAAGGCCACGGGCCAGGCGTCGAGCGGCCGGTGCGACAGCGCCAGCGACGATCCCTCGCTGCGCCGCGCCAACTCGTGAATCTCCCGCGAGGCTTCGCGTCCGCCGCGGCCGAAGAACGTCCAAAGGCGATCTTCCTGCACGACGAAGGGTCCCACGTGCGGTTGCTTATCGACGAGTTTTACCAGCGGCGAGCGGGCCCGTTCGCGGCCAGTGGCGGGATCGAGCCAGACGAGAGCGGGCCGCCACAACTCGTTGTCGACGCGCGTGCGTTCCACAATCAGCAGGCCGCCGGGCTGGCCGCA
>JBGTDH010000450.1:0-4813 GCA_041748435.1 Pirellulales bacterium | reverse complement strand
GTGAGCCGCGGGGCGCGCGTCCTCGGCGTGCAGCGGTGTGGCGAACAGGACGAGGAATGCGCCCGCGAGGAGTCTTTTCATAGCGGTGGTGCCTTTATCGTTCAGAAGGAAGCGGTCGCACTAAGCCAGGAGCTGGGAAAGGGGTCCCCGGTACATGTCTTCCTCGAGATTGGGATCGGGACTGCCGAAGGCGTCGCGCTGCGGAACGCCGGCGGCGTGCAGCAGTGTGTTGTAGAGCGTGTTGATGGTGCGATGCCCGGAGCGGCCGTAATCCGGCAGCACCAGGTATTGGCCGTTCGTTCTCAGCCGGCCGCGCGTGTTGCCCAGCACCACCATCGGCCACTCGAAGCAGCGGCTATGGTGCGTCTCGGCGCCATCGCTCAGGTAGACGACCACGGTGTTATCGAGCATCGTGCCGTCCCCTTCGGGAATGGTTTGCAGCTTCTGCAGGAAGCGTGCGATAAGCTGGAAGTGGAAGGCGCGAATCTTCTCGGACGCTTCCCAGCCCGCGCGATCTTCCTTGAGATACAGCGCGTGGCCGATGCTGTGCTTCTGCATGTCGATGCCCAGGCCGCGGAACTGGATGCTGAAATAGGGGAAGCCCACGCCAGAAGCAATGGTGGCGACGTTCGTCAGACCGCCGATCATGGCGGCGGCTGCCAGCTCGAAGTGGGCATCCAGGCGATCGGTCTCGACCGCGGAGGCGTACTTGTCGTCGGGCACGGGAGCGACCTTCTCGAGACGATCCCGCACTTCGACCAACCGCTGCGTGGTGGTGTGCAGGCTCTCGTAGGCGCCGATCACGCCGTCGAGCTTCTCACGATCGACGGAACCCAGCCGGTTCTGCACGCGGCGGACATCGCCCCGCATGTAGTCCAGCAGATTGCGCCGCGCGGCAAAGCTCGCGCGGGCTTCCCCCTCTGCCACACTGCCGAACAGCCGCGCAAAAGCAATGTCCGGGCGGCAAATGGTGGGCAGGCTGCGGCCCGGCGCATCGGCCGAGCAGTTGAAGATGACCGACTCGTCCGGATCAGCGGCAATTCCCAGCACCAGGTTCGAGAAGATGCCCGGGAACGCGCGGCCGAGGACGCCATCAATGGTGGGGCCGACGATGTTCCGCCCGCTGTTGGCGTAGAAAGCGCCCAGCGCGCCGTGATCGCTGGAGTGACCTCCAGTACACATGCGGCCGGACAGACCTTGGATAATGGCCAGGCGGTCTCGAAATGCCTCGACGGGCTTCAGCGCCGGCGGCAAGGTCAGATCGCGCAGCGCGTGGGTCTCGACCTTCTCCCGCGATTCTCGCTCGACAAAGGGCACGCCCTCCGGATGAATCTGCTTGGGGGGCAAACCGTTGCCTTCCACCACGAACAGAAATCGCGGAGGGGGAAGCTTTCCCTCAGCCGCTTGGGTCAAGCGTTGCAGGAAGGGCTGCAGCACCAGACTCGAAGCACCCAGCGACAGACCCTTGAGCACGTCGCGGCGTTGGCGTTGATAAAGATTCATTTTTCAGTAATGGGTAGCTTGCGGTACAGGAAAGAATCGGAGGTCAGCAGCGATGCCAGGAGCGCTTTCATGCTGCCGTGGTTGTCGACATAAGCCTTTTCCGCGTCGATCATCGTCGGCGCGTCATCGAGCGTTTCGTTGCGGCCCATCCAATAGCGAAAGGCGTGGCGCACGAACACTTGCACGACATGCTTCGAAGACGCCAGCCGCTCCATGTACTCGTTTGGCTCACTCACGGGACCGTCCAGCTCGGCCAAGCCTGCGTCGATCGAACCGCTTGTCTCGACGGGCCGCTTGAGTTCCTCGATGCGGAAGATGCCGAAGTCGTCGAACTGCTCGAAGGGCAACCCCAAGGGGTCCATCTGCTGATGACACTTCCAGCAATACTCCTGCCGCGTGACCTGCATCTTCTCGCGCAGCGTCAGGTGCGGATCGGTCGGCAACTGGGCATCGACACCAATCGGCACGTCGGGAACCGTGCCCCCCAGAAGCTTCGTGCGAACCCAACGCCCGCGCTGAATGGCCTGGTTCTTCTCGTTATCAGAAAACGAGATCAACCAGGCGGGGTGCGTGAGCAGTCCGGCACGCTGCTCCGTCGGCAAATGAATCGGCTGCTGCGATTGCCACTCCCATTCTCGCGGGAGATTGTAGAGTTCGTAGTACCATTTCTGGCGCTTATCGGGCCGGTTGACGCCGATGCGGCCGCCAGCGCCGTAGTTCACATAGTAGTCCGACGTGGTGAGCAGCCGCCGCAACACATCCCGGTCTTCCTCCAAGGCGGCCAGCACCACGGCATCGGCATCTTCCACCAACTGCTCCGGACTGTAATGCTTGCGAATGCGTCCGTCCTTGAAGATGTCGGTGGCGCGGGTGTATTCGAAATACTCGCGGAAGAAACGGAGTACGCGCGGCGTCTCGATGCTGGAATCATTCAAGAGCCGCCCGACTTCGCGCCGGGCATCGTCGCGGCTCGTCAATCGATCGTCGGACACAGCGGAGCGCAAGGCGGCATCGGGCGGACTGTCGGTCAGGGCGTAGCTAATGGCAAAGGCCATTTCGCGCGGCGCGAGCAGGACGCGTCCCAGTTTGTCCGGTGTTCCCTCGCCCGACTCGATGCGAAAGACCGAATCGGGCCTGACCAGAATGGCCGCCAGCACGGTCTGCAGCACCTCGCGCCGCGTGGCTTCGGCTTCGGTGCGTTGAGCAAGCTGCTCCAGCCCCTGCACTTCCTCCGATTCCGGATCGCGTTGCAGAACCAGGCCGAACTGATAGCGAATGGCCTTCTCGTACTTCCGCGCATCGTCGCTCTCCAGCACCCCGCGCAGATCGGCAGGGAGCCGTCTCGAATCGAGCTGATAGCCGGCCACGAGCCAGGCCATGTCGACCAGCAGCTCCGTCGTGGCCTCCTCAAAACTGTGCGGCAGCGAGAGATCGCGAAAGGAATGCTCGGGCGACAGGAACGGCAGCGCGGGATGCAACCCTTCTCCACCTTGGTTCTTCTTCACCACCAAGAGCGGCTTGCCGGAGATGCTGTTCACCGCCTGCCGAAAGATGTACGGACTGATGCGCCACAGCCGCGCGGGCGAAGCCGCCTTCCGCACCGCCGGTTCGGTAAACAACAGGCGATGATCGACATAGTTGCCGAAACCCGGCACGTCTGTCGGCGAAGAAGCAGCGATCTTAAGCGTTTGCTGAATCCAGCCGATGACGTTTTCCAACTGCTCACGCTCGGGCCGCGGCTCTTCCTTGGGCGGCATCGTTCCCAGCGACAACTGCTTCAGCACAGACAGCCACACCGCGCGGTCGACGGTCGCCGCCCTGGCCGGTTGCACGGCGTCCAGACGAATCTCCCGTTCGGCCAATTCGCTGCCGTGACACTGCGTGCAATGCGTCGCCAGAAACGGGGCCACCCTTCGTTGGAATTCATCGGTCGCGGCAGGTTCAGCGGCGGGACAGTTCGCCAGGCAGGCAAACAAGATCAGCAGCGCACTGGCAGAAGTTACACTGGGTTGGATCATTCAGATTGCGTGTCCCAGGACGTCATTATCTATTTAATGCGCCCACGGTATCGATGGCTAGGCCGCCGCGATTATTTCGTCCTAAGTGGTCGTATCATTCGCGCCCCCCACACCCCACACCTCCGAGGATACGACACCCCCTCGTACCGGTGGCGACTGATACGACCCGTGGCCAACGGTTCGGATCAACGCCCCGGGATCATGCCCCGACCAGTTCTCAGTCGATCTGGTAGAGCGGCAGATGGCGGTAGTAGACTTCGAGCATTAACAGATGCATGGCGGTGACGTAAATACGGCCACCCTCGGCGCCCCAGCGGTCCGGCACCGCGCCGCGCGGGTCCCAGCTACCGGTCAGGGGGCCGGATTGGACCTGGCTGTTGACGAGTAGATACTGCAATCGTTCGTTCCAGGCGTTCCAGGCATCGCCTTGCGCTTGGAACATTACCTGCGTGGCGTAATACCAGTAGTAACTGTCCCGCAAGGGCTGCGCGCGCGTGCCGATGCTGGGCAGGTTCTGACGAAGATGCCCCACGCCCGCCGCCATTTGCGGGTTCGTGCGATCCCAGCCGGTGTAGAGCCGCATCAGCAGCCCCTCGGCACTCATGGCCAGGCTGGGAGTGCGCTGATGCGCGATTTGCGCTTCGGGACGGTAGCTGTATTGCGCGCCGCCCAGCGCTTGTGCCCCGTCGAGCCAGCGCGAGACTTTGGCGTAGGCCTCTGCCGGGACGGACAGGCCGGCCATCTCGCCGCTCTTGAGGGCCATGACTTGCCAGCCGGAGACGGAGGTGTCTGAGTTGGATCGTGGCGCATAACGCCAGCCGCCGAACGTGGGATGCTGCGACGCCAGGATGAAGTCCAAGGCTTTTTGAGCCGGCTCGCGCAGCGCAGGATCTTTGGTCATGCCGTAGGCTTCGCACAGGGCAATCGAGGCAATCCCGTGGCTGTAGAACCAGACGTACTTCGCGCCGCCGGAAAACAGATCGCCGTCCAGTTTCTGATGGCCCACAAGGTGGGCCACGCCCGCGGCCACGTTGTCTCGATACTTGCCGTCGGTGTGTGTGTACCCAGCGCCCAGAAACGCCAACAGCGCCAAGCCGGTGCCGGCCGTGTCTGCCTGCATCTGGCCGGGGCTGGCAGTTTCCTGCGCGGCCGTGCCGGCGGCGACGCGCTGCAGACTCCAGCGGCCGTCGGGAAGCTGCTGCTTCGCCAGATAGTCCAATCCCATTTCGACAGCCCGCTCCGAACCAGAACTGCCTCCGCGGGTGCGTGCCGTTTCGGGTCGCTGTGCGGGC
>JBGTDH010000449.1:0-7609 GCA_041748435.1 Pirellulales bacterium | reverse complement strand
CGTCGATGTGCATACGCATGTCGCCGGCGGCGCCATCAACTTCGCCCGCGCGATGACGCCGGAAGATCATCGCCGCACGCAGGCGTTCATTCGCACGAAGACCCGCCGCAGCGGATTGGGCGGCATGGCCCCCACCACCTTTGCCACCGGTTACCTGTACGCGGGCATGGGCTGGACCACCGTGAACGAAGCCGCTGTGCCCCCACTCTCCGCTCGTCATACGCACGAAGAGCTGGCCGACATTCCAATCGTGGATAAGGCGTCGTTGACTCTGATGGCCAACAACGAGATCATGCTCGACCAGCTCGAAAAAGGCGAGTTCGAGCGGGCCAAGCAAGTGGTGGCCTGGTACCTGTGGGCAGCGAAGTCCTACGGCATCAAAGCGGTCAATCCGGGCGGAGTCGCCGCGTGGAAATGGGGCAAAGACGCCAACCAACTCTCCTCTCCCATTGAAGGCTACAGCAAGCTCACGCCCGGCGATATCGTCACGCAACTTGCGCGCATTTGCGACGAGCTCGGCCTGCCGCATCCCATGCATTTGCACTGCAACAATCTGGGGGTGCCCGGGAACATCTCCACCACGCTCGAGACGCTCAAGCACTTAGAGGGCCAGCGAGCCCACATCGCGCATTCGCAATACCACGCCTACGGCGGCGATGGTTGGGACACCATGTGTTCGCAAACAACCCAGCTCGCCGATTATTTCAACTCGCATCCGGGCGCTACCACCGATGCAGGCGCCGTGGTGTTTGGCGACACGGTCACTATCACCGCCGATGGTCCCTGGCAGCATTTGCTCTACAAGCTCACGGGGCGCAAGTGGGGTAATCTCGATGTCGAGAACGAAACCGGCTGCGGGATCGTTCCCTACACGTATCGCCCCAGCAACCTGGTCAACGCCGTACAATGGGCCGCCGGATTGGAGCTGCTGCTGCTGATTCAAAGCCCCTGGCAGGTGTTTCTCTCGACCGATCATCCCAACGGCGGCTGCTTCTGGCGCTATCCGGAAATCATCCAACTTCTGATGTGCGCCGATGTGCGGAAGGAGTGCCTGAAGAAGCTGCCCGACCAGATCAAAGGCAAGATTACGTTGCCCGAGATCAATCGCGAATACACGCTGTATGAGATCGCCGTGGCCATGTCGGCCGGTCCCGCCAAAGCGCTGGGCCTCACGCAGAAGGGAAACCTGGGAATCGGCAGCGATGGCGACGTTGTGATCTACGAAGAAGACCCCGACGTAGCCCGCATGTTCGGGCATCCTCGCTACGTGATCAAAGGGGGCGAGATTGTGATCGAGGATGGCGACATCCGCGAAGCGCCGCAGGGGCACGAGTTTCTCGTCAAGCCGGCGTATGACCCCGGCACCGAGGACTTCATTCGCCCCCTGTTCGAAGACTGCTACACGATGTCGTTCGAAAACTACCCCGTCGAGCTCGAGCGGATCGAGCACCCGCAGATGCGGGACTGTATCAAGGTGTAGCTGGGGTGTTGTCGGCTCGGCTATTGCAGGCGTGCGGCGGCCTTGACCAATTCGTCTACGGAATGGCGTTCCTTGTAACCGTCCACGAACAGCTTCGCACGGATCACGCCTCCCTTGTCCACGAGGTACGTGCCGGGGTAGGGAACTCCATCCAGGTCCACCTTGCCGAATTTCTTCCCGGCCATCTCTTTGTTCTTGAGCGCGTAGGCCATAATCGTTTTGCTCTCGGCGTCGGAGAGAAGCGGAAATGTGATGTTCTGCTTATCGGCGAACTCCTTCAGAACTTCGACGGAATCGTAGCTGATGCCCACCACTTTCACGCCGGCTGCTTCGATCTTCTTCCCATCGCGTTGCAACTGAACCAGTTGCTTTTGGCAGTGCGGTCACCAACTCGCGGAACGGTAGAACACGAGCGCGGCGGGTCCGTCCTTGAGCAGGGCAGTCAGCGACTGCTCCCTGCCGTTTTGATCCTGGAGCTTGAACTCCGGGGCTTTCTCGCCCACCTTCACACCGGTTTTCTCGTCCGCCGCGGGATCGGCCGCAAGTGCGACCCCGGCGAGTAGGCCGAACACGATCCACGACAAGCGTTTCATCTGTTTGCTCCCTTCGATCGGACGCGAATGCTTCCCAGGCTTCGCTCCGTTATACTATCATGGTCGTTGCTCGTCACCGTCTTCCCAGGATATTGCCATGACCTGCCGCATCATTCCCATGACACTGCTCCTGGCCAGCCAGGTCGCCGCGGCCCCATCCACGGTGGGAGAACGTCACCCGAACTTCACGCTCGCCAACATCGTCGACGCCAAGCCGGTGTCGCTGTCGGATTTTCGCGGCAAGAAGGTGTTGCTCATTCAGTTCGCCTCGTGGTGAGCGGGCTGCCGCCAACACGTGCCGGTCTGGCACGACGCGACCAAACAGTGGGTCAAGGACGGCAAACTCGTTGTCCTCGGCATTATCCAGGAGCAGCACGCGGAACGGTGCCGTCTGTTCGCGCAGTGGAAGGGGTTCGACTGGCCGATCCTTCACGACCCGATCAACGTTCTGGAGTCCAGCGCCGTCCCGATTGTGTTGGCCGTTGATGAGTACGGCATCGTGCGTTCCACGCGGCCGAACCCGAAGACATTGGAAGCGGAGTTCCTCAACCAGAAGTTTGCGGACGACGCGAAGAACAAGCCCGAAACTTCCACGCCAAGTTACCCGCCGAAGCTTGACGAATTGAGAGAGCTAGGCGAAAACGCCAACTCGGCCGCCGCGTGGCGCCGTTACGGCGATGCCCTGGCGCTCTGGGGGGAAGACCAGCAACTCTCCACCGCCGTCAAGGCGTACCATGCCGCGGTGAAGTTGGACTCCAACGATGGGGCCGCGTGGTTCCGCCTCGGCGTCTGCTTGCGACGGCGGTTTGAGACGCCGTCGCGCGCGGATGACGATTTTCGCGCGGCAGTCGAGGCGTGGGGCACGGCGCTCGACCTCAATCCGAACCAGTACATCTGGCGTCGCCGCATACAACAGTACGGGCCGCGACTGGACAAGCCGTACCCTTTCTACGACTGGGTGGTGGAAGCCGAGTCGGCCATTCGCCAACGCGGTGAATCCCCGGTCGTGCTGCCCGTGCGCCCCGACGGCGCGGAGGTCGCCCACCCTACGAAGTCGTTCGCCGTTGAGACGAAGAGCGCAAAGAACCCGGACCCTCAAGGGAAGATCACCCGCGACAAGCGCTCGGTTGCGTGCGATGTGGTGCTGGTTCCCGCGTCGGTCAAGCCTGGCCAATCGACTCGCGTCCATCTCACCTTCCGCCTGGTTCCGACGTCGGCGGACCATTGGAACAACGAGGCGGAACCGCTAAGAGTTTGGATCGATCCGCCAATGGGTATCGCGGTGAGCGAACGGTTGATCGAAGCCGAGAGGCCGAAGTCAGCGACCTCGGCCGAGAACCGCACCGTTGGATTCGAGGTGCAAGTTTCCAAGGACACTAGCGGAGTGATCCGCGTCCCGCTGTACGCTCTCTACCACCTCTGCGACGACGCGGGTGGGCAATGCCGATTCCTGCGGCTCGATGCCACGATCGAAGTGAAGTAAGCGGGTTAGCGAGAGCCTCGCCGTTCGCGCTTCTTAACGAAAGTGACGGAGCGAATCGACCGTTGCATTGAGCCGATCCATTGCACGGCGCCAGCGTCCTTACTATGCTGGCCCACGGAGTTGGGCTTTTCAGATCCTTCTGGTGTGAGTTCCTTCATGTCAATGCTACGAAAAGTTGGAACGGCTGTCCTGCTGGTGGCTGCCGGCATCTTCAGCCCTCTCGCGCAGGGGGCGAATCAAACATTCACGTTGCATGTCGAGGCGGGAAAGCACGATCGGCGCGGTACGCCCGTCGTGGTGCGTCTGCCGCTGCCGGCGGACTTCACCGCAGCAGTGGTCATGAATGCCGAGGGGGCTGCGATGCCCGCCCAACTGGCGGCGCCTGGCCTGATCGCCGAGTCGAAGAATACGGCGAAGGGGGAGCGGGAATTGATCTTCCTGCTGCCGGCGCTCAAGGCCGGACACGCGGCCACGTTCACCGCGAAGTTGTCGACGGAACCGCTGCCTGGTCGAGACGGGATGGGGTTTGCCTGGCAGGAGACCCCGGGCGAGTACGCCGATCTGACCTACACGGCCAACGCTTCTCGGCCCGTCTTGCGTTACATGCACAAGGCGCTGGACGCATCCACCAAGGAAGCCCGCGAGTTGACCTACAAACCCTATCATCATGTCTACTCTCCGGACGGTAAGCAGTTGTTGACCAAAGGGCCGGGAGGGCAGTTCACGCATCATCGCGGATTGTTCTTTGCCTTCAATCGCGTGACTTATGGCGACAATAAAAAGGCCGATGTGTGGCATTGCACGGGCGACGCATTCCAATCGCACGAAGGCGTGCTTTTCCACGAGGCCGGGCCGGTGTTGGGACGCCATCGTGTGGCCATCGATTGGCACGGCGTGGCCAAAGAAGTCTTCGCGAGGGAGCAGCGGGAGCTAACCGTCTACAACGCGGCCGGCGGGCACCTGATCGAGTTTGCCTCGCGCGTGCAGACGACTGGCGGTCCGGTGAAGCTGGATGGCGATCCGCAGCACGCGGGCTTCCACTTCCGCGCCGCGCAGGAAGTGGCCGAGAAGACCAAGGGGCAGACGTATTACTTGCGCACCGATGGCCAAGGCAAACCGGCCGAGACGCGCAACTGGAACCCTCAGAACAAGCAGGGGCCGGTGAATCTCCCGTGGAATGCGATGAGCTTTGTCGTGGGCGATCAGCGTTATACCGCTGTGTACTTGGATCATCCGCAGAATCCCAAGGAAGCCCGCTACAGCGAGCGGGACTACGGCCGGTTTGGCTCGTACTTCGAATATGAGTTGACGGCCGAGCATCCGCTGGTAGTGAACTATCGCGTGTGGCTGCAACCGGGGGAGCTCACGGTCGAGCAGGCGGCGGCGCTGGCGGCCGACTTTACCGATCCGCCGCGCGTGAGCGTGAAGTAATCGAACGATCCCGCCGATCCATTCTTCAGGAACGACCATGAGCATTGAAGTATCTCGGCGTGCGGCGTTGGCGGCGGCGGGAGCGCTGGCCGTTCCCGCGCTCATCTCTAAATCTGTGGCCGCCGAGTCTGCGGCCGAGCCGTTCGGCTACTGCTTCAACACCAGCACGATCCGGGGCCAGAACCTGCCCATCACGCAAGTAGTCGATAGCGTGGCCAAGGCGGGCTACAAGGGCATCGAGCCGTGGATTCGCGAGATCGATCAATACACGGCCGCCGGCGGCTCTCTGCCGGACTTGCGGAAGCGGATCGCCGATCAGGGGCTCAAGGTCGAGAGCGCCATCGGCTTTGCGGAGTGGATTGTCGAAGACGACGCCCGACGAGCCAAGGGATTGGAGGAAGCCAGGCGCACGATGGCTCTTGTGGCACAACTGGGCGGAACGCGCATCGCCGCGCCTCCGGCTGGCGCCACCAAGGAGACGCTCGATCTGAAGAAAGTGGCGGCGCGGTATCGGGCCCTGCTGGAAGTGGGCGATGCCGAGGGCGTCGTGCCGCAGGCGGAAGTATGGGGCTTCTCGCAGACGCTCTCGCGGCTGAGCGAGACCGCCTATGTGGCCATCGAGAGCGGACATCCCAAGGCCTGCCTGCTGCCGGACGTGTACCACCTCTACAAGGGCGGCTCCGATTTCAACACGCTCAAGCTGCTCAGCGGCGCGGGCATGCACGTGTTCCACGTGAATGATTACCCAGCCGACCCCCCGCGGGCGCAAATCGTCGATGCACAGCGAGTCTATCCGGGCGACGGCATCGCCCCGCTGTCTCAAATCTTGCGAGACTTGCGTCTGGCCGGCTTTCGCGGCCTGCTGTCGCTGGAGCTGTTCAACAAAGAGTATTACGCGCAAGACGCGTTCACGGTCGCCAAGACGGGACTAGAGAAGATGCGCGCCGCGGTGGCCCGCAGCTTGTAACCTTCTCCAACACCAAACCGACGCGTGAGCTTACCCTCCATGGCAGTGGGACCCACTCCGCTACGCGACTTCTGAGCGTCGATTGCGTCTTCGTTCTTACGCGGTCGTTGCCAGCATGGATGTGCCTGTCGATCGGTGTCCTGCCAGGACATCAGGCTGGAAGCCTGTGCCACTCACACGCAGAGACGGAAGAGCCAAGAAGCCGGCCTCCCGAGTAGCTCAATCAGCGATCCACCGGCACCGGCCGCCGGTGTCGGAAGCTCGGCCTTCCAAATTGCCGCCGGCATCACGGCATGGCTATGATGTCGGTAGACGAATCCCTGGAGCGCGAAGCAGTCGAGATGCATCATGCGAACAGCCGCCATTTGGTGGAGGGCCAACTCTTGCACTCCCAAGTACTCTATGCCGCAATGGCGATCCTGGCGGTTGTGGCCGCGACGGCGGGGCAGCTCTACATGCTGGGACGCCGGATGTGGTGTGCCTGTTGCGCCGCCGGCTTTTGGCTGGCCGGCTGGCTGGGACTGCGGAAATCACTGGTGCTATTCCTGGCGGTTGAGTTGCTGCTGATTGTGTGGATCAAAGACAATCTGACACTGAACGTGGTGATGCTGCTTTACCCCCTGGAAGCGGTGAAGACTTGGCAAACCGGCGGATGAAGGTAGATGTCGCAAAGGCTTGCAACACTGTGACTTGCGACAGGATCGCCTGATTAACAACGTCGGAAAACGGTCGCAATCAAATAAATTACCGGGGACGGGCATCTTAATAGTGCCGTCAGATGGGTTCGCCCAGGCGCGGGAGCGAGCGTGGAATCGGCGGATGGACAGAGAATCGATCCCGCGTTGGTAGCGTCGCTGTACGTCAAGCACGGAGAGGAATTGCGCCTGTTTGTGCTGGGCGTGCTGCGGGACGCAGATCTGGCGGGCGATGTTTTGCAGGCCACGTTCGCCAAAGCAGTTGAGGTGGGCCACACGGCCCGGGAAGAAACCCTCAAGGGGTGGCTGTTCCGGGTGGCTTTTCACGAGGCCTTGGCATTGCGGCGTAAGCAAGCGGTGCGGGATAAAGCCAATCGCCGAATTGCTGTGGAAGACGGAACAAAGTCGGAGAGCCCGCTGGAAGAGGTGTGTCGCTGGGAAACGGTGGTTACGATTCGGCAGGCGCTGGAGCAGTTGCCCGCCGAGCAGCGGCAGGTGGTTCAGATGCGGGTTTACGATCAGAAGAAGTTCATCGAAATTGCCGAGGAGTTGGGGCTGCCGCTGGGCACGGTGCTCACGCGAATGCAGGCCGGGCTGAAGAAACTTCGCCGGCATCTGAAGAAAGAATAATCGGGTATCGCAATGTCGCAGGATCAACTGCCGCACGAAGAACCGGCCAATCTGGAGTGGCTGGCCTTTCAATACGTGAGCGACGAATTGTCGGCCGCCCAGGCCGCACAGTTTGAAGACCGCCTCGCGGACGATCAGGCTGCCCGCGAAGCGGTCGCTGAGGCGATGTTGCTATTGCAGGCGGTTTCGGCCGGGGCGCGGGTCGTTTCGCCGGCAACCTCGCATCGAACAGGCTGGCAACCTGCGGGCTGGGCGGCGGCGGGCGCTGCCGCCTGTCTGGCGTTCATGTTTGTGTTGCCGTCGACTCCGCTCGAGCAGCCGGTCGCGCGC
>JBGTDH010000448.1:0-1937 GCA_041748435.1 Pirellulales bacterium | reverse complement strand
TAGGGCTGTGCTCGTCGATGTGCCCTTGCGCAGCCTCGGCCAGTTCGTCCAGCGCTTTCACAAACGGCGCCGTGTCGATCAAGGGCTTCATCGTTTCCAGATCGAACAACGTGGAGAAATAATCGGGATGCTTGGCATAGGCTGCCGCACGGGCCAGCAAAGTCAGCCCGGCCCATCCCTCCCCCAGCGGCTCCAACGAACCGTGCCACGGCCCGGTAGACGGGATGCCGTCTCCCAATCTTGTGCGATCTCCCAACCGCTTCGTCAGGCGCTGATAATCGGCCCATGTCTCGGGGGGCTTCTCTTGCAGCTTGGAGAGCAGATCGGCTCGGTAGTAGCAGACGAAGGTGGGCGATCCCAAGGGAAGCGCATACACATCGCTCCCCCAAGTGACTTCGCGCGTGCGCAGCAGCTCAAACACGTCTTGCCATGCGAGTTGCCCTTCCTCCAGAATCTTCTTGGGCACGTGCAGAATCTGCTGTCGCCCGGCCAGTGGTCCAAGGCAGTGCGCGGGATAGACAATCGCATCAGCGTTCAGAGGTTGCTGGTCCAAGTCCGGAGATGCGCATTGCGCGATTTCCAACTCCGCCCCCGTGCGCGCTCGCCACTCTCCGCGCAAACGCTCGGCGGCGGCTGCCCATGCCGGATCGTCGACGACCAGCAATCGCAACTGCTGCCCTTCGAAAGGCTGGCGATTTGGCTCGACCGCAGGTTTGCTGGCCGGACAGCCCGCCAGCGCCATCGCGACAAGTGCGACGCCCACGAGTCTCCGTCGATCGCACAGACCACGCATGGGAGTTACTTGGAGAGCCGCTCGAAATCTGCCTGGCCACCCTGGAACGCCTTGGCCTTATCGCCCACGCGCACAATCTTGAGGGTGTTGATTCTGTCTCCCTTAGCGATCTTATTGACCACGTCTTGACCGGCCAGCACATGGCCAAACACCGTGTGCTTGCCGTCCAGCCAGGGCGTGGGCACATGCGTGATGAAGAACTGGCTGCCGTTGGTCGCGGGACCGGAGTTGGCCATCGACAGCATGCCCGGACTGGCGTGCTTGAGATCGGGGCGAGTCTCGTCCTTGAAGCGATAGCCAGGCCCGCCCGTGCCAGCGCCCAAGGGGCAGCCCCCTTGGACCATGAAGTTGGGAATTACGCGGTGAAAAATCAGTCCATCGTAGTAGGGCGTCGGCTGCGGCTTGGGCGTGGAGCCGTCCTTGGAGTAATGCTTGGTTCCTTCGGCCAGGCCGACAAAGCTGGCCACGGTGAGCGGAGTCTTCTCGTACTCCAACTGGCAGAGAATCTTGCCTTGCGTCGTATCGAACTCGGCGTACAGGCCTTCGGGAAGGTTGGGATCGGCCGCATGCGTAGCTGTCATGGAAGCGCCTGCAAAGAGGGTAGTCAGAAGGAATCGCCGCAGGTTGAGCATGGAACTATCTCCGTAGGGTTCGCAGTTTGATTGTGCCCGCGATGCCTCTCCGTCGGCATCTGTTCCCGGCCAGTCTACCGGCATGTTTGACGACCGGGAAGGGTGGGGGGCCGTAGGTTCAGGCGCGCAAAGCTACGCTGTCATCCACGGAACCATCATGTCAGCCGGAATTGTCCAAACAACCGGCAAGGCTTTCGCCGATATGTCTAAGGTCATCGTCGGCAGAGTTTCACTCGTATTGACCGCGCGGGGTGCTTTGCTATAGTCGCCCGCTTGCCAAGGGGTTTCCGCCGTGAACCACGCTCATTGGTCGATGCAGCTTCTCCTGAATAACCCGTGCCGCGGTGCGTGCGCCCTGCTCTTGGCGGGATTGTGCGGCTGCGCGGGGGGCCAGTGGTCGGAGGGTGCCCGTTCGCTGGCGTTCTGGAAAGCCGACAAGAGCGTGGATGTGCGGACGCGCGCCGATCAGATGAAGGAGCTTCGCGAGCTAGCGAAAGAGGCCCCCGCAGCCG
>JBGTDH010000447.1:0-4748 GCA_041748435.1 Pirellulales bacterium | reverse complement strand
AACACTTTCTCTTCGGCGCGGGCCAGCATCTCGCGCGCTTCCGTGCCAGAGTCGTAGCAATCCCGCAGGATGTCGGTGCCCGCGCGAATCGGGGAGCGGAGCGTGGACTTTTCCTGCACGATCCTGGCGTAATGCACCGCGTGCGCTGCCACGGGCGCGGCGCGCGCCAGATCAATCAGATAAGGCATGCCGCCGATGAACTCCAGATCGCCCGATTTCTTCAGCCGCTCCACCAGCAGCAGGTGGTCGATCCGCCCGCCGGAGTTGTGCATGTCCAGCAGGTGCGCATAGATCTTCTGGTTGGCGTCCGAGTAGAAGTCGTCGGCCCGCGCAACCAGGGAAACTTCATCGCACAACTCAGGCACGGCCAGCAAACTGCCCAGCACCCACTGCTCGGCCTCCAAGTTCTGCGGCGGCAATCGTTCCAATTCGGGCATTGCTTCCTCCGTGCGCGCGCGTGCCGCATTGCATTCGATGAAGTGGTGCGATGACAAGAGGAGGGGGTGACAAGGTGAGGGGGTGATTCACCTTGTCACCCACTCCTCTTGTCACCCCCTCTTTCACAGTTTTCTGGAGGTGTTCCCGACACGCACGAACGCAGCTAACTCTTGGCCGCTGGTTCGTCGTCGGTCACCAACGGCACGACCCAGACCTTGAGTTCGCCGTCGACATCATGGCCCAGGTGAATCTTGACCGTGTAGAGTCCCAACTCCTTGAGGGGCCCGGTAAGCCGGACCTGGTCGGCCGTGATGGTAATCTGCTGGCCTTTGAGGGCCGCCACGATCTCGGTCGGGCCGACCGAACCATACAGGTGGCCTTCGTCGTTAGCGTTGGCTTCGATCGTCACGCTTTGCTTGCCCAGATCGTCTGCCAGCTTGCGAAGTCCGGCCAGCCGGGCATTCTGGATCTCCAGCAGCCGCGTTTTGTGCTTCTCCACCATCCGCTTGTGATGATCGTTGGCGATGGTGGCCAGACCCTGCGGGAGCAGATAGTTCTCGGCATACCCGCGCTTCACGCGGACGACCTCTCCCTGCTTGCCCAGATGATCGACGGATTGAATCAACAGCAGTTCCACGCCGCCCAAGGGGCTTCGCTGGAGACGCTTGCTGCGATGGGGAACCGATACTGTCTTGGACTTGCCGCTGGGCATCCTACAACTCCTTGGGGATCACACGAACTCGGCGTTAACGCCTCAGGTTGCTTAAAACGGAATATCGTCTCCGGCCGGACTGCTGGCTGGGGCGCTGCTGGCTGGGGCGCCCCGGGCAGAGGCATTGCGAGCCGGCGGCGCGTCGTAGTCATCGGTCGAGGGCGAGTACTCGGATTCATCGTAGTTGCTTGAACCGCGGCCAGCCCCGCCGCTACCACCACCACCACCGCCTTTGCCCCCTAGCATCTGCATGCGCTCTCCGACGACCCGCAACTTGGATTTCTTCTGGCCATCGTTGCCGGTCCAGGTATCGAGCTTCAGGCGGCCTTCGATCAGTACGGAGGCGCCCTTCTTCAAGTATTCGCTGGCCACTTCGGCCGTGCGTCCCCACAGCGTGATATCCACAAAGGTGGTCTCTTCAACCCACTCGCCTTGCTGGTTTTTGCGGCGATCGTTGACGGCCAGGCCTAACTCGGTCACGGCCAATTGGGTGGACGTGTATTTTAACTCGATATCTCGCGTGAGATTGCCAACCAGGACGACGCGATTGAAACTGGCCATAATTGCACCGGAGCTGGCAAGGAAGATTCCGTTCCACGTAACCACCATGCTCCGCATGATGAAACGGGCCGCGCCCTCTGTGTCATCACAGACTGCGTCCGGCCGAAGTCCTCCTGACTGGATTATTCTTTCGCCCGCGCGGCTACACCGCCGCCGCTTCCTCGGGCACTTCAATGCCGGGAATGATCTCGGGCGTTTCCGGCTTCTTGGGACGCGGCTGGGTAATGGTGCCGCTGACCGCGTGACTAACCAGGGTTTCTGCAATTCGCGGATCGACTTTCAACGTGAGCGATCGCACAATACTCTCACTCAGGCGGAAATCCCGCTCCACAGGCACCAGCGCCTTGGCATCGAGCTTGAAGTAGGTAAGCCAGTAGGTTCCTTTGCGCTGACCATTGATGGGGTACGCGAGGCGTCGCTCCTCCCACAAACGATTGGCGAGCACTTCGCCCCCGTGCTTCTCCACAATCTGAGCCACCTGACCAGACACGCCGGCCACATCGCGGCCGTACTTGTTGGTATCGAAAATGAACAAGGCTTCGTAGACGTTGCTGGCCAAGACAAAACTCCTTTGAACTCAAAAAACCCGTGATTCAATTATAGCGGTTCATGCATTGCTGAATGCCGTCGCGCGCCCAGATTTCCAACGCTTCTCCGGCACGCCATACGGCAGGCTCTATCTCCGGCAACTCCTCTTTGCGAAACTTGCTCAGCACAAAATCTGCCGCGTCCCAACCGTGTGGCACCTCCCCCACGCCGATCCTCAACCGAGGAAACTCATCGGTGCCCAAGTGCCGGATGGTGTCCGCCAGACCCTTTTGTCCGCCAGCCGAACCTTTGGCCCGCACCCGCAGGGCAGCCAGCGGCAGATTGAAGTCATCGCAAACAACGATCAACTCCGAGTTGCTCAACTTGTAAAAATCACGCGCCAAGAGCACGCTATGTCCGCTGCGATTCATAAACGTATGCGGCCACAGCAGCACCGCCCTCTCGCCGGCCCAATCGATATCGACTACCTCACCCTCGAACCCGGTCTTGGGCTTGCCGGCGCGCTGGCGCTTCGCCACGTCGGCCAGCACGGCAAAACCGATGTTGTGCCGGGTTCCCTCGTACTTGCGGCCAGGATTGCCCAGCCCCACAATCAACTTCACGCGCATTGCCTCCGGCCAGCAACTGTAATCCGACGCTATTCGTCCTCCTCATCGGCATCCGCCTTGCGTCCAATGACCTCCGGCTCGGCGCCTTCCATCGACACCGCCGATTCGTCGGGCTCTTCGGTCGGCTCCACGCATTGCACGACCACTTCGTCGGGCGGCGTGAGCACCTTGGCTCCCTCCGGAACCACGAGCTGGGAAACTTTAATCTCGTCCCCCTTCTTCAATTCATTCAGGCGGACCTGGATCTTATCGGGAATGGCCGAGACGGGGCACTCGATGCTGAGCTCGTGCATAATCTGCTGCACGACACCACCGTCTTTGACACCCGGAGCTTCGCCGCGGAGCTCGATGCCCACTTGCACCTTCACGCGCTCGTGCTCACTGATGCGCGCCAAGTCCATGTGGACCACTTGAAGGCCGAAGGTGTCCCATTGCAGATCGCGAATGAAGGCCTTCTCCGTCAACTCCCCCTTAAGCTCGACCAACCGCGACCCGTGACGCAGCACGGCGGAGACGTCCAGTTGTGGAATCGACAGGCTTAAGGTCTGCTCTCCGTGGCCGTAGAGGACCGCCGGCACAGCGCCTTCACGTCGTAAGCGGCGGACCGGACGCTTTCCGGTTTCCTTGCGGACCTTGACGTTCAACACTTCCGCCATCGGACAATTCCTTCTAACGCTATGTAACTGCGCAACTTGCGGCCAGGAATTTGGAACAGCACGCTCCTGGCAAACAGGCCGGCGCGGAATGAGATATTGTGCCGGAATCGGTCGGGAATGCAAGAGCGTCCGGAGGGGAAAAATAACGGCCCCGACAGCGCGACATTGTTGTGATCCAGCCAGCGACGCCGCCCCTGGCCGCCCCTTTTATCGCGGGATGAGCGGCGCACCCGGCTGAGGGCAGATTTTCCCGAAGAAGTCGTGATGGACCGGCGCCAGCCGTTCGGGGCGCCACTGCTGCGCACGCTCGCGCGCTCGGTGGCTTGCCGAAGTGTAAAGCTCCGCGTCGTCCCATAGATGCAAAATCGCTTCGATCCACGGCTGCACCTCTGCCGCTGTCGGAAGCTCATCCGTCGCGGCCGTGAACCGCGCCGGAATCTCGAACATGCATCCCGCCTCCCCGATCGTTTCCGGCAGCGCGCCCCGGTTGCTGGCCAGCACCGGAATGCCATTGAGCATCGCCTCGGCCGCCACCAGCCCAAACGTCTCCTGGACCAAGGACGGCATCAGCAACAGCTTTGCTCGCCGGTAGTACACCTGCGGATCATTTGTGGCCGGCATCGTTTCGATATTCGCCATGCTCGCCGCGTCAATCCCGAGGCGTTGCGCCCAGGCGTTCCCCGCCCGGCCTCCTACCACCAGTAGCCGGATGTCCGGTCGCACGCGGGCCAGCTCTTGCGCCAACCGCACGAACAGGCCCACTCCCTTCTGCGGCTCGGGATTCACAAACAGCAGACACTCGGGTTCGCGATCTGCCGCAACCACGCGCGCGGGATCGAGAATCGGCGGCAGCGTCTGGCACACCAGCCCCAACTTGTGCCAGTAATGCTGACGGGCAAACTCCGAAGGCACAATCGCATAATCGACCCGCTGGAACGTCTCCGCCTGCGCGTAGTTCAGGTTGTGCAGTGCAAACACCACGGGAATGTCCCGCCGTTTGGCCAGGTCGATCAAGCCCGCGCTCAGACGATCGCCCCCATACGTAACCAGCGCGTCGGGCTGCTGGAGATCCAGAAACCGCTGGTAGGCAATCAAGAACGCCCTCGCTTCGTCGGGAGTAATCTGGCCCGCTGTCGCCGTGCGAAAGACCACGCTCTCCCGCGGGCCTCCCGTCGCCGGCAGTCCGCTGTGCGCATCAATCGCCGTCGCTCCCGGCAAGTCCGC
>JBGTDH010000446.1:0-3060 GCA_041748435.1 Pirellulales bacterium | reverse complement strand
CTTCCGAATCGCACTCGGCGCGGCGCGGCGCTAATTCTTGCTGAAGTCGAACTGCTTGGACGGCTCGCGCCCCAGCGGGTTCTTGCGGAATTTACGGCAGCAACTCGGGCACAGATCGTACCGCGTCTGCTGATACACCTCGTCGCTTACCTGGTCGTCTTCCGCATCGTCCAGGCGCTCCAGAATCTCCTGCACCTCCAGCAGTTGATCCCGGTCATCGTCCATCTCGTTGGCTTCCAGCGGATCCATCGCCGCTCCGATTTCCAACTTGACGACGTAACGCAACTCGTCGGGATCCATCTCCCGTTTGCACAGGTCGCACGTGTAATGAATCATGTAGTCTGGTCCTACCGCTGTTGGGCGGCACTGTGGTCCCCCGTGAAGTGTCTCACACACCGCACTTCATCCTACTGCGGCGAAAGAAAAACAAGCAAGCCGTCTTCTGGATTTTTGAACGCCTTGCTAACGCGGGCATAACCTGCTCTTGACAACGCCGAGCCATCTGGCCGTAGGCCACGCGGCTGATTACAATAACAGTGCGGTGCAGGACGTTCGAGTGAGCCCGACAGGGAGGTCGCCGGCGGCCAGGGTATTGGGACGTGTCTTTTCCCCCGGGAGGACGCAGCCTTCAGCACGAGATCAGAGTCCCCATCCCCTGGCTTCTGGCAGGTTCCTTAAGCGAGGGGAGTTTCATGTCGACTGCCGCGACCTTTGACCCGCTGGCTTCCAGCGTGCTGGTGCTCAATCGCTTTTACGTGGCGATTCACGTCATCAACGTGCGTCGCGCCTTCGGCCTGTTATGCCGCGAGCTGGCCGAAGTGATCCACGTCGAGGACGGCCAGTACGCCAACTACGATTTCGAATCGTGGCGCGAGATCAGCGAGCTCAAAGCCCGCTTCAAAACGCCGGACGACGACTGGATTCGCGCGGTCAATTTCGAGATCCAGGTCCCGCGCGTGGTGCGGCTGCTGCACTACGATCGCTTGCCCAAGCAGACCATTCGCTTTAACCGGCGCAACATCTTTGCGCGGGATAACAATCGCTGCCAGTATTGCGGGAAGAAATTTCCCACCAGCGAGCTGAGCCTGGATCACATCGTGCCCCGCAGCCGCAATGGAGACACCAGTTGGGAAAACGTGGTGTGCAGTTGCGTGAAGTGCAATGTGCGGAAGGGTGGCCGCACGCCGCAAGAGGCCAACATGCACCTCATCAAGCAGCCCGTGAAGCCCAAGCGCAGCCCCCTGCTCAGCATGAAGCTCGGCAACCCCAAGTACCAGAGCTGGAAGAGCTTCCTGGACCACGCGTATTGGTCGGTAGACCTTAAGTAGAAAAGGATGAAGGATGAAGGATGAAGGATGAATCAGAGGTTTTGTTCATCCTTCATCCTTCAGCCTTCATCCTTCCGCTTAATCGTCCACCAGCGGCTTCTTCTTCTCGGTGATGACCGCGCACTGGGGAGACATCTCGGCGTTGAGCGCGGTGAAGTCCTTCCACTCTTCCGGAAGGTTGTCTTCGTGAAAGATGGCTTCCACGGGACACTCGGGCACGCAGGCCTCGCAATCGATGCACTCATCCGGGTGAATATAGAGCATCTTGTCCCCCTCGTAGAAGCATTCTACAGGGCAGACGACCACGCAATCGGTGTACTTGCAGCCGAAGCATGGCTCGGCAACTACGTGAGTCATGGCGAGAACGCTCTCCTTTCGCTGAACCGGACGATAACCTCTGCCGCGCCAACTGGTTGAAAACAGCTCTTACCCCCCAGCGCTGCCGAATCTTAGTGCTGCCCTAGCGGCATGTCAAGCACGCTGGATCGCGCGCACAGGAGCTAATAGCGGCCATCTCCGCGGTCTCGCCAACTCGCGTTCGCGGTACCGTCCCATTACAATAGGAACCGCAGCAGCTACTCTCCCGCTAAGGATCTGATCCTGCCATGCCAGTCCGTCAGCCCCCCTGCCCCGGCGTCACCCGGCGTTCGTTTCTGCTCGATACGGGCATGGGATTCACCGGCTTGGCCCTGAGTGCCATGCTGGCCGGGGAAGGCGAAGCGCAGGCAGAGCCCCTGACGCACATCGCGCCGCGGGCCAAGAGCGTCATCTGGCTATTTATGTGCGGCGGCGTCAGCCATGTCGAGAGCTTCGACATCAAGCCGGAGCTCACGAAGTACGCCGGCAAGTCGATCGACGAGACGCCTTACAAAGACGTTCTCGACGAGAAGAAGGTCCACCAGAACCTGGTGGGCATCAATCCCAGCCACGGCAACCGCAAGCTCATCTATCCGCTGCAGACCGGCTACAAAAAGTACGGCGAATGTGGCTTGGAAGTGGGCGATTGGTTCACGCACATCGGCAGTTGTGCCGACGATCTGGCCATCGTCCGCTCGCTGTGGACCATTCATAACGATCACGGCACGCAGCTTACCTGGCACACCGGGCGGCATCCGCGGGAAGGCTCACAGCCCACCCTCGGCTCGTGGATCAGCTACGGCCTCGGTTCGATGAATCAGAACCTGCCGCAGTACGTGGTGCTGGGCACGCCCACCGGAGATTGCTGTGGCGGCGAATGGACGCATGGCGCCGGTTATCTCGGTCCCGAGCATGCGGGCGTGCGCCTCAATGTCGGCTCGGCCGATCCGCTGCCGTTCGTGAAACGCCCCGCCGGCGTGCTCCCCGAAGAGCAGGCCGCCGAGTTCAGCCTGCTGGGCAAACTCAACCAGCTTGCCGGGATCGATTACCCGGACGATCCCGCGCTGCGGGCTCGCATCAAGAGCTATGAGCTGGCGTTTGGCATGCAGACCGCCATCCCCGAGACGCTCGGCCTCGAGCGTGAGACTGCCGAAACCAACAAACTCTACGGTCTGGATCAGGACGCTACGAAGCCCTTCGGGCAACTGTGCCTCACGGCCCGCCGGCTCGTCGAGCGCGGCGTGCGGTTCGTGCAAGTGTTTCATGGCGGCGGGGGCGGCGGCGCCTGGGATGCCCACGCCGCTATCAAGAGCAATCACACGAACCTGGCCAAGCAGGTCGATCTGCCGATCGCCGGGCTGTTGCAGGATCTGAA
>JBGTDH010000445.1:0-3470 GCA_041748435.1 Pirellulales bacterium | reverse complement strand
GTTGGAGAAAATCACGCGCCAGGACTACGGCAACGACGTGGCTGCCTGGCGGCAATACCTGCGCGGCGAAACGCCGCAACTGCGGCCGCAATCGGTGGCGTCCCGCTTCCGTCAGCTCTGGTGAGCAGCACGGCCTGCTGGCCGCGCGTGCCGAGCGACTTCGCCTGGTTGCCAGGCAAACTCCCGATGAGGTTCGAGAGATCGCGTCGTTTTCCGGCGTTGCAATTGAAAAAACTGTCTCGCTTCGACCAAGGAATCGCCAGGACCGCAAAAGCCAAGACGTTAGCTTGAACAAGGACAACGCGTCGTTCCGATATCACTGCTACCGAAAGCTTGCACCGCGTGAAGGATCAACGGACCGCATGTTTCGCCCTGCTTCTGCCGCACTGCTGATGGCCTTGGGTTTGGCGCCGGTGACGTTCGTCGCCTGGTATGCCACTCAGTCGATCGATTTCCCCTCGCTGCCTGCTCCCACGGCGGCCAACGTGGAAGTCCCGGCGAAGGACAATGCCGCCGAGCCGATCGACGAGCCTGTCACGCCGCCGACAACAGACACGCCCTCTGCGGAGAAAGCCCCCCTCAGCCCGGAAATGCAACGCCTGCGGGATCAGGTGCGCCAGGCGCTGGCCGTCTATCGGCAGCGACCGGTGAACGCCCGCGATCACACGCCGTGGGAGGCGTTTCACTGGCTTCTGGCCTACAACGTCGAGGCCGAGATGTACGCCGCGGGTCCCGGCGGTCAGAAGACCAACGTCGTGGGCTGGCTGTGCTACAACCGGCCCTGCCGAGGGCAGACTCTGCTGGAGTTGAAAGACAACCGGCCGATGGGCATTTACGGCGTCGGCCTGGAGGGGCATACGGGACAGTTTTTGGCGATTCTCGGGCAATCGCGGGTGATGATCGATTACCCCCTGCAGGTTCAGAATCGGCGCTTCACCGTGGCCGATCTGGTGACAAACTGCCAGCTCAACTGCACCAGCGGTAAAGACGTGGAGCTGACGTTCCTGCTCATCGGTCTGTCCCATTATCTGCACCCGGATGCCATGTGGCGGAACAAAGACAACGAGGTCTGGTCCATTCCGCGCCTCATCCACGAAGAAATCGGCAAGCCCATTAAGGGTGCCGCGTGCGGCGGAACGCACCGCCTGATGGGTCTAAGCTACGCCGTCCGCAAACGTCAGCAGCACCATCTGCCCCTGACGACCGAGTATCTGCGGGCACAAGCCTACGTCAACGAGTACATCAACTACACGTTGCGGATGCAGAACCCGGACGGCTCCCTCAGCACGGAATGGTTCACCGGCCACGGGTCGCGAGACGATCTGGATCGCCGGCTGCAAACCACCGGGCACATGCTGGAATGGCTGGTGTTCTCGGTGCCCGAGGAGCGGCTGGCCGATCCGCAGATTGTGAAGTCGGTCGATTACGTCTCGCGGCTGCTGCTGCAACATCAGCAGCACGAGTGGAAGATCGGCCATGTGGGTCACGGTCTGCGGAGCATCTCGCTTTACAACCGGCGGATGTTTAATCCAGTCGCAGCGGCGGTGCCGGAAGTAGCGAGGCGCGAGGCGCCGGCCAGCACGCCGGCCGCTGAGCAATCGCGTCCGTCTGCAAAAAAACAAGTGACCCCGCGGCCCCCGGCGGGCAACAAAGCTAAGGGTGGTGGACCGGAAGAGTATTACGATCCGCCCCCCGCACCGCCGTTATGAAAACTGTTTCGCCGAAGCTCACCTGGGATGTAGCACAACTTCCGTCCTCCCGCCGTCAGGTTCACGCTATGCTTGGAAGCTGCCAATCGAACCCGTTGCCCGAAAGCAAGAAAACGCTTAACATGCCAGCGGCCGTGGCGGCCTGGCAGGCATTGCGTCCCTCTCTGATACCCGCGCCCCACATTTCCTTAGCAGGGCGGATGAAGCCGCAAAGATTCACGGAGCAATTCGGCACGTTGTGCAGCCTGGCCGTGCAAATGGCCAAGGCCGTGAAGGCCGACGCCATTCTCTTGCTCTTGGAGGGGCCGACCGATTGGGAGAAGCTGCGGGCCACGACCGACGGCATGAAGGTCCTGATCGCCGCTGACACCGCGGCCGAGATCAAAGGCGCCACCGAAGCCGGCCTGCAATCGGTGCTCTTGAACATGTCGGACGCCCCGGTCTACGAAAAACTCACGCAAGCCCTGCTGGAATGCATTGCCGACGACTTCCTGCGTTCCGGCGCACGCGTCGTGGCCCTCTACAGTGGCTTCGAGGAAAGCGCCGTCGATTCGATCAGCGTGGTCGACCTGGGCGATCATCTCGGCCGGCTCACTCCGAGCGACCTGCGGCAACTGGAGACCCGCGTGCCGCTGGACACGCTCAAAACCGTGGTCGATCTGGCTCTGGAAATCGGCCGCGAAGGCCGCGAAGGCAAGCCGGTGGGCACCCTGTTTGTCGTGGGCGATACCCGCAAGGTAATGTCGCACAGCCGTCCCACGGGCTTCGATCCGGTGAAGGGCTACAGCCGCAAGGAGCGCAATCTGGACGATCCCCGCGTGCGCGAGGGCATCAAAGAGATCGCGCAGATGGACGGCGCAATCATCGTGTCTCCCGATGGCACGGTCGAATCTTCGGCGCGTTACCTGGACGCCCCGGCCAACAACATCACGCTCCCCAAAGGCTTCGGGGCTCGCCATTGGGCCGCGGCCGCCATTTCCAAGACCACCAAGGCCGTGGCGGTGGCCGTGAGCCAATCCAGCGGCACGGTGCGCATCTTCCAGAACGGCGAAGTGATGCTCCGCATCGAACCCTTCCGCCGCCCGATGAAGTGGAAAGACTTCGAGTACGAACCTCCCTCTTCCGAGCCGTAAGCTCGTAGTGCCGCCTTCAGCCACCTCAGGCGGCACACAGCGAAGCGAGTTGATGCCCATGACCACGATTTCATATCATTCGGTGTTCCGACACCCCACCGAACGAACGCCGAACGAACCGTCGTGGGCGATTTGCGGGCCTGAGTGGAAAGCGGATGACGCCGATCAGATCCGAAGTCATGTGGCCCTGAGCGGTCGGGAGATCATGGAGAAATCTCAAGCGTTTGTCTACTCGATCAGCCGGCTCAGGCGGCGGGCCGGGACGCTCAGCGGATAGTCGGCCAGGTCGCGCGGTTGCACCCAGCGCATCTCGATCGCGTGTCCGTTCTTGCCGCGAGACACGCAGCGCCCCTCGTGACACTCCAGCGTGATGCGAAACCGCGTCACGCCATGCCGAATTGTCGCGAGCTTCTTGCCGGGCTCGATGGTCAGGCCCGTCAATCGCTGCACGCCTGCCGACAACTGCTGCTCGAGTTGATGTCCCTCCGCCGGCGCCAATCCAAAACGCGGAAAGTCCCACATCCCGGCCCAGCGCTGGTTCTCTCCGCGTTTGAGAATTAAGACCGATTTGCCGCGGCGCACCACCACAGCCGCCTCCAGCACATCTTCGATCTGCGGCTTCGGCCTC
>JBGTDH010000444.1:0-2926 GCA_041748435.1 Pirellulales bacterium | reverse complement strand
ATCGTTTCACCGCTCCGCAGCAGCGACGTCACCAATGTCAAGTAAGCGGTCACGCGCGTCTCGGCTAGCGCGCGCTCCCGCCACAAGGCCACGGGCCGATGCTCGATCGCCACTTGGGCCGCGTAGCGCAGCGCGGGATCGGGATCGTCCAGGTGCTGCCAGGCTTTGTCGATCGCCTCCCAATCCTGGCCGATATGCCGCGCCTCGAGTTCTTCCAGAAAAGCTCTCGCCGCCGCTGCGTGTCGCAGACAGTCTTGTTCGTGACGACTCGCGGGCGTTGGGGCAGCGGCAGTTCCTTGATAGGCGATGCGGTACAAGGCCGATTGCGTCTTGCGGCCGCCGGTGATGGCGTACATCGCCCCGTCCGGCCCGAAGGCCAGATCGGTGAGGTTCAGCGGGCGACCTTGCAAGAAAGTTTCGGCCGCGGCGCGATAGCCCGCACCCCGGGGCGTCAGATGCACAGCGAGCATCCGGCCATAGGCCCAATCGAGAATAAACAACGCTTGCCGGTACGGCGAGGGAAAATTGCTCCCCGTCCCAAAGGCCACGGCCGTGGGCGAGCCGCGGCCAATATCGAGCGTGGGCAGGGCGTTGTCCGGATGATCGGAGAAGTACGGCGGCCACTTCCCGGTCACGCCGCGCCAGCCGAAATCGGCTCCCGAGCGAAGTTGCACCACGCGCGTGGGCCGATACCAGGGCGTGCCCATATCGAACTCGGCATCGGCATCGTAGGTGAACAGATCGCCGTTGGGATGCACGCCGATGCCGTAGGGGTTGCGCAAGCCCGCGCTCACCAGTTCCCAATGCTTGCCCTCGCGGTCGGTGCGCAGCAAGGCGCCTTCACTGGATTTGCGGCCGCGGCGAGCTTCGCGCAGCCGTGAGGTGCGATCGATGACATCGGTTGTCGGCAGATCGACGGAATCTCCGTGGATCGAATAGATCAGGCCATCGGCGCCCAGCGCCAGATCGTTGCGGCCGTGCCCCGTGCCGCCGGGGAACTCCCGCAGCAGCCGTACTTCGTCGAATTGGCCATCGCCATTGAAATCTCGCAGCCGGTACAGGCCTTTCGAGTTATTGGCGTTGGCGTAGAGCGAGTCATGGGCGTAGAGCAGGCCACGGCACTCTTGCAGATCTTCGTTGATGGTCTCGACGGTGGCCACCGTGAGCCGCTCGCGATCCAGCGTCATCCGCAGCAAGCCGCGATCCTCGCGCGAGACGGTGAGTCGTCCCTGGGAATCGAACGCCATGCTGATCCAGGATCCCTCCTGCGGCTCGGCCTGCCGCAGCCGTGTGACTGCAAATCCAGGGGGCGCCGAGATGCCGGAGGCGTCCCCCTCGGCGGTTGCGGCGATTCGCCATTGCTCGTAGTTCTCGAAAGGATCGACCGTGGTATCCCGCCGACCGAGACCCCACAGCTCGGACGGCACTGCGCCTAAATCCTCTGCCCGAACCGCGGCATCGTCGACAACTTTCCACGAATCGTCGCTCACGATGTAGTGCGGCGCACCGCGCGCATCCTCCAGCCGCACGCTCGCCGCCACGGCCGCCGGACCACAAGGACGATCGACCCTGATCGACAGGCGATTATCTCCCAGCACGACGTGCGACGTGACATCGATCTGCGTCGTGGGGCTGAAGGGTTCCAAGCTGACCACCCGCTGGCCATTCAACTCGATCGTGGCATGGCAGAAATCGGCCGCCACCCGCAGCACCGCCGCGGACACGGCCGCCTCGACCTTAAATCGCCGCTCGAGGCGCGCGGAATCACGCGCGGGCGTAGTCCAGATCCAATGCGGCGCAGGCTCGGCGGAATGCCCCCGGGAGGACGCCAACGTCAACAGCACCAACATCCACAATCGTAGCGGCATGCATCACCATCGATCACCATCGGGAGTAGCTCTCAGTCACCTGCGGTCAATCGCAGGCCTGAGAGCTTGCGTCTTTTCTACCAGACTTGCGGTCGATTCTAAATCCAGTAGCCGCTCTGCCCTGGACGAAAATGAGAAAACTCTTTATGCGAGCTCTCGATTAAAGTATCCTCCGCACATGAGCAAACCGTAACGACCGACTTCCGTCGTTCGACGCTACGAACTTCTCTTCGGGGAGAGCACGCCATGAGGTTCCCAGGGATCCTGGTGGGGTTAGGGGCACTCGTGCTGGCCGTTAATCTGGTGACAGCCGCACCAGCCCCGGAGCAAGGCGACGATGTTAAGCCAGGCGCGACGCGGCCGGAAGCGTTTCAACTGAAGGTCGTGCAAGCGGAAAACGGGCAGCCCATCGCCAACGCCAGCGTGTACGCGCGGTTCTATGGCAAGGACGTTCTACTCCATCCACGGCTGACCACCGATGCCCAGGGGCGAGCGGTCATCGAGTACCCCTCGATTCCCGAATCTGCCACATTTGTGATCGAAGTGCGCAAGTCACGGCGAGTTGCGTATCTTGTTAATTATGACGCCGTCACCTCCGAGACACTTCCCGCGGCCAAGATCGTGCGCATGCAGCCGGGCCAAGTCGTGGGCGGCATCATTGTCGGGCCGGATGGCGCCCCTTTGCCCGGCGCGAAGGTGGGTATTTCCGTGCGGGCGACTGACTCGCTACGGGATACTACCTTTTACCTGTTGGAAGCGGTAACAGAACAGGACGGAAGCTGGGAGCTCGACGCGGCGCCCGAGCCGGTCACGTCATTGCGGTTGCGGGTTGATTATCCCGGCTATCTTGGAGCTTCGTTCACCGTGCAACCCGGCGAGGACGCGCGGTACGAGTTGCAACGGGGCGGGTCGATTCGCGGCAGGGTCACGGACGTACATGGCAATCCTGTCCCCGACGCCCACTTGATCCTGGGGCGGAGCAAATTTGCGCGGCTGCCGAAGGCGAGAACCGATGCCCAGGGGCGCTACGTCCTGCCAGGACTGAAGCGCGAAGCCAC
>JBGTDH010000443.1:0-9193 GCA_041748435.1 Pirellulales bacterium | reverse complement strand
AGAACGAACCCATCGAGCTGACCGAGCGTGCCTGGCAGCCTTCCGTCGCTGGACATCGAGTCTGAAAAAAACTACCGTCAGGTAGATGCGCTCAACGTGCGCGCATCGTTCATTTCGCTAATTCCCCCATGACAGTGCTTTTTCACGCCGATGGCCTGAATCTGAACTTCGCGACGCTCTCGATCAACACCGTAGAGCACGCGGAAGCGATTATCCGGACCCAACCGAAGTTCCCAGGTAGCCTCAAAGGGTGCTGGCTGCTGCAAAGGCTTGCGATTTCGCGTTTCGATCTCCGGATCAAACAGCAGTTGCTCTTCAACGACCGATCGAATCAGCGAGTGAAACTTCGCTGGGATCGCACGCAACTGCTCTTTGATCGCCTCGTCGTAGCTGAGACCAAACGGCTGCTTCCGCGCCATGATGCCATTCTGAACGAACCGGTAGTGCGCGTCAAACTCGTCCTCTCAGAGCAACGAAGACTCGATGAACACCGAGCGTTGCATTCTGTCGCGATTCCTCGTTTTCGTGGCAACTATTGCAATTGGCCAGCCCTCTCAGCAGACTGGACGGCGGATGTCCTGAACGCACATAAGCAGATTTACTATGACCGACGACGGCAGCTTAGAACACGACGCCGGATTGACTTTGGACGAGCCCGGCGAGGGAAGGCTTGATGGCGATAGCTACCGCGCGCATGGCCAGCCCTCGATCCGCAAGCTCGGCTCCGATGGGCTGACGTATCCGCTTGGATTTATCTACGTCTCTACGAACCCGGCAAATGGGCACGCGGTTGGGGGAATGTTGGTGGCGGACAATACGGGCGTCCCGCTCGAATTCATGGTGACGACAGCAGTGCGTCCTACCCGCGCCCAACAGATTCTTTATGGGAACAGATTGAAGTCGTTTGTGGCCGTGAATCTGTGCGCTAAGGAGCTGGTGCAACAGATCAAAACCAAACCCAGCGTCATCTTCGTTCAGGAGGCTTGGATGCTATCACTATCCGAGCATACGACCATACCCGTGCTGCAGATTCTCCGCACAGAGCAACTCGGCACCGCGTCGTCACGACCAACGATCATCCCACCGCGGAATCACCAAGAGTACTCTCAAGCAATCGACCTCACGTCACTCGATGTTGATATGCTAGACGCGTTCGAGCGAATCGAAAAATGCCGGGAAGTTCTGGCGGCAAAGAGCGAAGAGTATCGCATCTGATTGAATGCTGAGTTGTCTGATGTTCCAGTTGCGCCCTTCACCTCCAGCGATTCACGACGCAGACTTCGCGTTCGCAGTCCTCGCGAGTTCAGTCCCGTTCGAGCTACAATGTTCCGTGGGCTGCGCTCATGTCCGCTGCGAGTCGGTCTCAATCGACGAGGGCATCGCGGTCGGCCTGCCAATTGCGAATGCACTCACGGGCGATTACCCCCGCCACTTTCCTCTCCCGCCGGTTGGCTCGAAGACAGTCGGATTCGAGTTCCTGCCTGCAAAAGTGACTGAACTGGATTTATGGCAGGGGGTGTCGTGCCTTTACATCGATCTGCAGCCCTTTCCGATTCCAGGCCGTTCAAGGATCTCGTCGTTTGCAGTTGGGAGAACTGATCTCCCGCTTAAGGTGACGGCAATTCAAATCGAGCGTTCGCAGCCACCCGCCGCGCTTGCAATTCGGGGATTGGGGTTGGCGATCCCCGTGACTAAGTTGCCGATCGAATGCTTGCCCCGGCCGTTAACGCTTGAGGTTGACCTAGGTCGTATCCCGACGACGGGAGCCGTTTCGATCAAGCTGCCCTTGCCAATGACTTGGGGTGCGCTGGATCAGCGTATTACGCATCCAGCAGTTTGTGCGTTCCGGGTTGAGATCTCGGTGCCGCTTCTCGACCACCCTCTCCCATTCCTGCCACCCCCATCTACAAGCTCGCTGGATATCGAGATACACGCGCCAGACACAAGTGGGCGAACATTCTCTCGCTTCGAGCCTATCCCGTTGGACCGCGCGGCCGGGGAAGCGAGACGGGAAGCCTCTCGACAGCGTCCACCGGATGACGATCCGTTCTCCGCCCTGTTCTACATTTTGCTAGCAAAAAAGAACTGGGACGTTCGGGTTAAGGGTCTCGATGCACTTCTCGCAGCGTATCCGGATGATAAGCGACCGTACTCGTTTCAGTTTGAAGGCATCCAGTTTCTTGCGAGCAGAACGAATGCTCTTTTGGCGGATGAAATGGGATTGGGTAAGACTGTTCAGGCAATTCTCGCGCTTCGCGCTCGAGTGCATTCTGGGTCCGTTCAGCGGGCACTTATCGTTTGTCCCAAGAGTTTGCTGGCCACATGGTACTACGAGTTCTCAATGTGGGCCCCCGAGTTATCTGTGACTATTGCGCATGGGCAGGACAAGTGGATGGCTATGCAACGGAACCACCACGTCTATATTACAAACTATGAAAGCGTGATCGGGCTGATGACCGGGCGTGGTCCGGGGACGCGAACATCGCGTCGTTTCGACCTGTTGATAGTCGACGAGATCCAGAATCTCAAGAATCCTTCAACCAAGCGATCGCAGGCGCTTCGGAGCATTGACTCTCGTGTCCGCTGGGGACTAACCGGAACTCCACTGGAAAACGCTTTTGATGATTACCGAGCAGTATGGGCGGTGCTCGACCCGCGGCTGAGTGGTAGGACCGGGACGGACAAGCAGTTCGTCGCCGCCACAAAAGCGAATGTCTTGAGGCGGCACAAGAATGAAGTCTTGTTAGCCCTACCCGAGCGCGTGATCCGGGTTGAGTACGTGGAATTGGAGGGACGGCAATTCGAGAATTACTGTCGTGTAGAAGCATCCATTCGCCGCGACGTCGAGACGACTCTGAGACGTTCAAAGGACGAAGAGGTGCGCATGCAGATACTGGCCGCAATTAACAAGCTCAAACAGCTCTGCGTTTATGATGAACAATCGGGTGAAAGCGCCAAGATCGAGTGGATCTTGGAGCGCATTGAGGAAATGCACCCTGACGGAGTTCCCGTGTCGGATTGTGAGAAGGCGTTGGTATTTACGCAATACCCAAACAAGGTCTGGGATGAGTGGCGTCTACCACAGCGATTGCACCGATTCAACCCGGCCCGCTACGACGCTTCACTATCAGACCGGAGCCGACAGGCGTTTCCACAAAAGTTTCAATCAGATGAATCTATCAGGCTCGCCTTCGTCGGCATAAAGGCGGGCGGCACAGGTCTGACACTGACGCGCGCCAACCATGTGATCTTCCTTGACCACTGGTGGAATCCGGCCGACATGGACCAAGCGGCGGCGCGGATTCACCGTATAGGCCAGAAGCGAGGGTGTGTAGTCACTTCGCTGGTAGCCAAGAATACGATCGACGAGCGAATCCTCAGGATCCTTGATCGAAAACGCGACGCATTCAACAAATTGATCCGCGACATTCGCGAAGGCAAGCGGGATGCGGCGGACATCGAGCAGCTTGAAAATGCGTTGACGCTCGACGACATGCTTGAAGCATTAGGTTTGCCTGCCTCGACACGAAGTGCGAGCCGCCCAGTCGGATGATTTAACGATTCTGCCAGTCTGCCGATCATCATCGGACGTACCATGTCGGGCTAAGGCGTGTTGACCGAGTACTCTTGCACGCGTTGTTTGAGTTGGGACACGAGCGACGCATGCTGGGGTTCGGGGGCGAGGTTTTTCGTTTCGTTCGCGTCGGTTTCGAGGTCGTAGAGTTGTTCGCCCTTCTGGCCGTTGTCCCAGAGGGTGTAGCGATAGCGCGGCGTGCGGATGCTGAAGCCATGAAAGTTGCCGCGGCGGACTTGCGTGAAGGCGGCGTCTTTGACTGTCTTGGAGGCGTCGTCCAAGACGGGGCGCAGGCTCTTGCCGTCCAGATAGGCGGGGGCGGGCAGGCCGCAGAGATCGGCCAGCGTGGGATAAAGATCGACGAGCTCGGCCAGCGATTTCGTGGCTTGCCCATTGGCTTTGGCGCCGGGGGCGGCGATGATCAGCGGCACGCGGGCGGAATTCTCGAACAAGCTCATCTTCTGCCATAGCCCGTGCTGGTACATGTGGTAGCCGTGATCGCTGGTGAAGACGACGATGGTGTTGTCGGCCAGCTTGAGCGTCTCCAGGGCATCCAGCACGCGGCCCACCTGGGCATCCATGAACGAGATCGAAGCGTAGTAGGCCTGGATCGCCTCGCGGCGTTTGGCGTCGGACAACGTCTCCTGGTCCTTTTTTGCGCTCTGATACGCGGCATCTGGCGTGCGGGACTTGTCGTCTGCCGAAAGCTCGGGCAGCTTGATGGCGTCCGGCGAGTACAGATCGAAGTATTTCTTCGGCGCGACATAGGGCGTGTGCGGGCGATAGAAACCCACGGCCAGGAAGAACTGCTTGTCTTTGTATTGCTCGAGCAGGCTGGCGGCCGAAGTGGCGGAGAGGCCGTCGGTCTGCTCCAGATCGGCGCCGGCGGCCGCGAGCCAGCTTAACGTGCCGCCGTAGCTGCCGGGAGTGAGCGTGAAGATTTTGTTCTCCTCCGCCTTGTCTCGCCCGGCCGGGTTGACGACGAAGTTCCACGAAGCCAGGTCGTCCAGGCCGCTGGTGCCAATCTGTCCCGGCACGCCGTAGTGATACAGTTTGCCGATGCGGGCCGATTGATAGCCGTTCTGCTTGAACAACTGCGGCAGCGTGACGGTCTCGGGAATGAAATCGCGGAAGTGGGGCGTGGGCTTGTAATCGGTCGAGAACTGACCCGCGCCGGGATTGGTCAGAATCTTGGTGTTGTTGGGACGCCGCCCGGTGAGGAACGAGCTGCGGCTGGGGCTGCACAGCGGGAACTGACAATACGCGTGCTGGAATCGCACGCCGCGGGCCGCCAGACGATCGATATTCGGCGACTTCACCTGCTCGTGCCCGTAGCAGTGCAGATCGCAGTTCAAGTCATCGGAGACCAGGAACAAGACATTAGGCTTGCGGGAATCGGCCGCGAATGCGGACGGGACCAGCAGGCACAGCAGGCTCGCGAAGGCGAGCAAAGCACGGCGAATGTTCATGGTTGACAATAGGGGACAGGGGAAAGGGAATAGGGGACAGCAGGAGGGACTGGAGGCTAGGGATTAGAGACTGGCCGGATTGCAGCGTGTTCGGCCTGTCCCCTGTTCCCTCTAATACCTCGTCATTGTTTCATGCAGGTTGAGCAGCGTGCGGGCGATGGAGGTCCAGGCGGCGACTTCGATGGCATCCAGGCCTTTGGCGCGCGGCGATTCGCCGCTGGCGGCGGTTTTTTCGGCGGCGGCGGGGTCGGCCGTGTAGGTGGCGCGGTGCTTGGAGAGCAGATCACTGAGCACGGTGAGTTCCTCGCTGCGCGGTGAGCGCGACAGAGCGCGGCGGAAGGCCCAGCCGAGGCGATCGGAATCGCTGTCGCCGCCGTCCCGCACAATGCGCTCGGCAAACACGCGCGCTGCTTCGACAAAGGTCGGATCGTTCAAGAGCACCAGCGCCTGTTGCGGCGTGTTGGATCGGGGACGTTCGCACACGCACTCCTCACGGCTGGGAGCATCAAAGGCCAGCAGCATGGGATGCAGGAACGAGCGCTGCCAATGCGTGTACAGGGCGCGGCGATACTGGCGCTCGCCGGAATCGTTGAAGTAGGTGCGTTTGGGGAAGTTCAGATGCTCCCAATACCCTTCGGGCTGATAGGGTTTCACACTCTCTCCGCCAACGCGGGGCGAAAGCAGGCCGGCGACATACAAGGCATTGTCCCGCACCATTTCGGCGTCCAGGCGAAAGCTCGACTGCCGGGCCAGCAGTCGATTGTAGGGGTCTTTCTGGCGCGCGTCGCTGCTGCCCTGCGCGTTCTGGCGATAGGTGCCGGAAGCCACCATCAACCGCAGCATGTGCTTCACATCCCAACCGCTCTCTTGAAACTCGACGGCCAGCCAATCGAGCAATTCCGGATGCGCGGGCCATTCCCCTTGGGACCCCAGATCATCGGAGGTGCGGGACAGCCCATTGCCAAAGCACAGCTTCCAGAGGCGATTCACAAACACACGGGACGCGAGCGGATTCTCGGCGGAGACGATCCAGCGAGCGAGATCGAGCCGTGTCGCCCGGCGGTCGCCGGCATTGAGGGAAGTCAGGAACAGCGGTGCAGCCGGCGTCACTTCCGGCCCCGTTTCGTCCAGCCAGTTGCCACGCGGCAAAATGCGAATGGTGCGCGGCGTGTCGGCCACGGTGATCAGCGACTTAGGGATCGCGTCGACCAGCGCGGTGCGTTGTTTCTCCAGCGAAGCTAACTCCTTGTGGATCGATTCCAGGAGCGGGGCGATCGTGCGATAGTGCGTCGCCAACTGCTTCTGTTGGGCATCGCTGCGTTTCTCCGCATCGAGCTTAAGAATCGCCGCGATGGGCTTGGGTGGCTCTTTGCCTTTCTCGGGCGGCTTGGCTTTCAGTTCGGCTTCCCATTCGACCTGCGCTGCTTCCAACTCCGGCGTGCTGGTCTCCAGGGTTTTCTTGTGGGGAGCGATGGCCGCATCCAGCTGCGCGAGCTGCGTGGCTTGCTCTGCATTGGGCAAGAGCATGCCTTGCTCGCGGCGGCCGACGGCGGTTTCTTTCACGTCGGCGAAGAACGCCGCCAGGCTGTAGAAATCTTTCTGCGTGTAGGGATCGAACTTGTGATCGTGGCACTCCGCGCAACCGACCGTGGCCCCCAGCCAGACGCTGGAGACATTGCGCACCCGGTCGGCCGCGTACTTGACGATGTATTCCTTCGCCTGGGCACCCCCTTCCTCGGTCGTCTGAATCAGGCGGTTGTAGCCGGAGGCCACAAGCTGCTCCCGCGTGGGCGAAGGAAGCAAATCGCCCGCCAGTTGAGCCAGCGTGAATTCATCGAACGGCATGTTGTGGTTGAACGCCGCGATGACCCAATCCCGATAGGGCGCAATGTCCCGGGGGTTATCGCTGTGATAGCCAATCGTGTCGGCGAAGCGCACGAGATCCAGCCAGTGGATGGCCATTCGCTCGCCAAAGTGGGGCGAGGCCAACAGGCGATCGATGGCCGCATCGACGGCCGACTTTGGATCGCGCTGGGCATCATGCTCGAACGCCCCGGCTTCTTCGGCCGTGGGAGGCAGTCCCGTCAGATCGAACGACAGACGGCGAATAAGCGTGAACGGGTCGGCCGGTTGCGCCGGCTTGAGTCGCTCTTGCCGCAAGCGCTCCAACACAAAGCGATCGATCTCGTTTTGCACAAAGCCATCCCGCGGCACGTCGGGCGGCTTCGGCCGTTGGGGCCTGATGTAGGCCCAGTGCCCTTGCCAGCTCGCACCTTGTTCGATCCAGCGTTTGAGGAGGGCAATCTCGCGCGGCTTGAGCTTCTTGTTCGATTCCGGCGCCGGCATCATCTCGCTCGGATCGGTCGATTGGATGCGCCGCAGCAACTCGCTCTCTGCCGGCTTGCCGGGAACGACCGCCCGCGTGCCGCTAGGGAGCTCATTGAACAGCCCCTGCTTGTCGTCCAAGCGCAATTCCGCCTGCCGTTTGTTGCTGTCCGGCCCATGACACTGATAACAGTTGTCTGACAGGATCGGCCGGATATCGCGATTGAACTCAATCGGCTCCGGCGCCTCCTGCGCATTCGCGGCGGGGGACGCCACATACAGTGCGATGACAAGAACAACACGGAACATCGGACGCCTCGCAGATGAGGGTGAGCACAACGCCGCAGAGGACCTTTACCAGGAGCCATTTTCGATGCTGGCCGCCCCCTCCGCAAGTCTGCATTCGTCATCGGCTGGGCTAAGCACTTGCGGAAATCGCTGGGCTAAGAACTCCCGAGGTCGAGCCGTGAGCTCGTACGTGCTCCAGCGTCGTCGCAGCGTCGTCGATTTCCACTCCCCGAATCACCCCAACTCACGTAGAATCGCGGCTCGAACCAAAGCGACCTCTTACAAACGGCGGGGCTGATATGTCGCTACGTCTACTGATTCTGGGCGCCCATCCCGATGATGCCGAGTTTCATGCAGGCGGCCTGGCGACCATTTATCGCAGCCTGGGCCATACCGTGAAGATGATCTCGCTCACCAATGGCGATGCGGGGCACTATCAGATGTCGGGGCCGCCTTTGGCTCAGCGGCGGAGGAGCGAGGCGGCGGCGGCCGGCAACGTGATCGGGGCCGAGTATGTGACTTGGGACAATCATGATGGGCAACTGATGCCCACGCTGGAGTTGCGCTACCAGGTAATTCGGGAGCTGCGCACGTTCGAGCCGGACCTGGTGCTGACGCATCGCACGAACGATTATCACCCGGATCATCGCGCGGTGGGGAACGTGGTGCGGGACGCGTCGTACATGGTCACGGTGCCGCCGGTGTGTCCGGACGTGCCCATCTTGCGAAAGGATCCGGTGGTGGCCTACATGCCGGATCCGTTCACGAAGCCGTATCCCTTGGAGCCGCACGTCGTGGTGGATATCACGGAGCACGTCGACACCGTGGTTCAGATGCTGGCCTGCCACGAATCGCAAGTGTTCGAGTGGCTGCCGTTCAATCGCGGCATTCTCGATCGCATGCCGGCAGATCGGGCTTCGCGGCTGGTGTGGCTTCGCGAGTGGTACGGCGAACGTCCGCGGCAATACGCCAAGCGATTCCGCGAGCGGCTGATTCAGACCTACGGCGGCCCGCGCGGCGAGCTTGCCGAGTTCTGCGAAGCCTACGAGATCAGCGAGTACGCCGCCCCACTGACCGACGAGACCCGCCGCAAACTGTTCGCCTTTTTGCCGTGAGGCGAATGCTACCGGGACGCCGTCTCATCACGTGAACTTTCGGACAAGGTAATCTCCCAAGCGGGGAGACAACTGTTGGAGGGCGAACAGCAGCCGCGCTTTGCCGGGCACAATCAATTCCGGATCGCGGCGTTCGCACGCCCGCACGATCTGTTGCGCCAGCCAGTCCGGTTCGATCAACCGCGTCTTCACGCCGCCGCCCGGCTGGCGGGCAGAGTCCGGGAGCTGCTGCATGTGTTCGGCCCTGTAGGTTCGCACTTCGCTGCGGGCTAAGGGTCCGGGGCAGACGAGCAACACATGCAAGCCTTGCGGCGCTAGCTCCAATCGCAACTGCTGCGAATAGGCGGTCAATGCAAACTTGGAGGCATTGTAGGCGCCGAGATACCGCGCTGCCGACTTGCCCCCCAGCGAGCTGATATTCA
>JBGTDH010000442.1:0-3160 GCA_041748435.1 Pirellulales bacterium | reverse complement strand
CCGTCGCCGCGGACTTCGCCCGCATCGGTGGAGTAGCGCACGAAGCCCTCCACAACGGTGGCCTCGCCCGCTTGCGCGGCCACACCAGTAGCAGCGGTAGGCGCCACGTCAAAACCAACCAGATATCCCAGGCCGAAGGCTGCCAGAGTGGTGACGGCTAGGATGCCCGCTTGCAGGAACAGCGTGCGGCGGGAGACGAGCAACATGGGCTCGCCCCCTGGACCCGGGAGCGTTTTCCACAATTCACCAGCGCTCCGCGAGCCGAAGGGCGGCGGGGCAGAGGAACGCTCGCGTGCCGGGAGATGCATTTCCCGGGGCAAATCGGTCACGATCAACGGTGGACCGTCGGCCAGATCCACGGCGTGATCATCGTAGACCATGAATTCCGGCAGAGGCGATTGCGGCGCCGTCGCCCGCTGCGCTTGGCGCATCGCTACGCTGGCAGCCGCCGTTTCCGGGTCTGGCACATCCAGGCTGCACTGGCAACGGGGGCAGGCAACGGCCGTGCCGATCTTGCGGCTTCCGACCGAAAGCAACTGCGCGCAATGGGGACAAACGAACTGAACCGGCATCGCTGCAAGGGACCGAAGGACGGGACACGCCGCAACCGCAGGCGATCGTTTCATTCTAAACAGCCGCACGCCGAAAACCACACACGCGCCTGGCCTGACCCAGTCAATCCGATTCGCGCGGTCCGGCGGATCAGAACAATCGGCTATTTCGTGCGCGGACGACAATAGCTGAGGGCCAGCAGTGCGTAGCCGGTCACGAGATTGGGATCCTTTTCCAGCCAGCGTTCGTTGTCGTTGATCCAGGAGCCATCGTCGCGCTGGCGGGCGGCAAGTTCGTCGATAAGCTCCTGGCGCCAGTTGTGCTTCACGCCCGCCTCGTCGGTGATGATGTCTTGGCCCAGGCCATCGAGCGCTTTGGCGAACAGGTGGTAGTAGTAGTACAGTCCCGCATGACCGAGGCCGGGGTTGCTCTTCAGATCGTAGTTCCTTTTGATCCAGGTGGTGGCGGCCTTGACGCGCGGATCGTCCGGTCCGACGCCGGCGAAGATCATGCTCTTTAGCCCGGCGTAGGTCATGGAGCCATAGCTGCGCAGGCCGCCGTTGGGGAGCTTATCGGCAGCGCTGGTGCCGTCGGCCGCGCAAGTGTAGTAGAAACCGCCATCGGGGTTCTTGGCCGCGAACGGCGTGGCATTGTGCTCCGTCTCCAGGTTCTGGCAGCGGGAGACAAACTTCAGGGCCTTCTGCACGGCGGGGTCGTTCTCGCCTGCACCCGAGGCGCGGAGCGCTTCGATCAGGAAGTTCGTGTTGGACAGATCGGGGCGACCTTGTCCGCCGTAGGTTGCGCCGCCATAGCTGAAGTCCGACGCGTCTTTGCCGTCTCCCTCTTCGATCTGCACGCCGCGGACAAACTTCCCCGCGTTCTGGATGATCTGGTCGTATTTGCCACCCTGATTGGCCTCCTGGAAGCAAACCAGCGCCAGGCACGTCTCATAATTCATCAACCGCGAGCCCGGCTTGTAGATGCCGCCGTCCGGCTGCACATGGGCCTCCAGCAACTTCAGGCTCTTTTCAATTGCCGGCTCCCGCGGCGTGCGACC
This sequence comes from Pirellulales bacterium, assembly GCA_041748435.1. Taxonomy (GTDB): domain Bacteria; phylum Planctomycetota; class Planctomycetia; order Pirellulales; family JBGTDH01; genus JBGTDH01. Next base: position 1,551 of record JBGTDH010000442.1, on the reverse strand, counting down.
ATTCTTCAACAGCGACGTCGTGACCAGCGCCGTAATGCCAATTCCCGTCTGCGGCGTGTAGGCGCCCTCTTCCGTCTGACCCTTGTTTTGCAGATAGGATATTCCGCGAGACACCACGGTATCCAAATCCGCGGCGCGGGCTGCACCACCGGTCAAAAACAGCGCCAAGCATAGGCTGTAGGTCCTATTAGTTCGCATTGATCGGCTCTCCTTGATTACGGGTTCCCAAGGCCCACCAAGTGGGCAAGGCAATGTTCGGCTGAATGGTGCGGACCGAGCCATCGATCATCGCCACGTTCACCAGTTTTCCGGCGTGGTAGCTGCGCGACGTGATGATCGCATACGTCCGCCGCCCCACCGAGCCGTTGCGCCCCTCCTGCCAGGAATTATAGTCGCAATCGTACCCGATACCGCCGACCGTGTGCTTGATTTCCGTGTTCGGTGCGAACGTCACGGTGATCCCCGTGTGATGCACGCGTCCATCCGGCCATTCCGTGTGCCCGGAGTTGGTCTTGAAATCGGTGCCCGAGGCGATGGCCGCCTGGGCTTGGGCAATGGTGGTGGGAATGGTTGCGCTCGGCGGTCCGCCGTTGCGATTGTACGCCTGATACGCCTTCACTTCCGCGGCCAAGAGCGTGTTGCTCGTGCCATCGGTAAACGCCCCCAGCGACAGCCGGCTGTTGGGGTAGAACGCCCCGTTGCCGCCGGTGTTTTGCGTTGGATCGAAGACGAACCACGTGCCGAAGTTGAAGCCGTAGGTTGTGGGATAGAGAAACGGCTTCCCGGCGCCGGTGTCGCGCGGAATGGGGCTGTTCGGATCGGCCGGGCAGGCGAACGTGGCCACCCGCACGCCGCTGATGCTCATCTGAAGATCCCACGCCAGATTCAGATCGACCACATCGGCCAAGCTCTCCTGCTCCAGATACGGCAAGATGCGGCCATGCACGCCCCAGGAGCCGTTGTTGCCCGTGGCCGTCACGCTGAGATCAATCTCGGCACTGGGCGGCAGCAGCTTGCGGGCCGATTCGAAGTTGTGAACGCCCAGCGCCAACTGGTGCAGGTTGTTCTTGCACTGCGTCCGCCGCGCCGCCTCTCGCGCCGCCTGCACGGCCGGCAGCAGCAAGGCGATCAGAATGCCAATGATGGCGATCACGACCAGGAACTCGACTAACGTAAACGCAGTTCGAACTCGCATCCGGGAAGCTCCGCGGGAAGGAAAACATGGGGACAGGCATCCGCCGTGCCATTCAGCCGGAGACGCGAAACCGCTGTAAGCGGGAGCCATTCGCGTCATGGGACGGAATCGAGACGTTCAGCCCTGTCGAAAAAGTCGACACGCCTGTCGAGAGAATGCGCGCGCGGATGAGAGGGCAGCGTTACTCCGGATCGCGCGGCAGATTCAACTGATCGAGCTTCTTGCGGAGCGTCATGCGGTGCAGGCCGAGGAGGCGGGCTGCGGCGGCGGCATGGCCGCGGCAATGCTGGAGCACCGTGGTTAACAACGGCGGCTCGATGGTCGCCAGCAGTCGATCGTAGAGCTGGCCGGCGTCG
>JBGTDH010000441.1:0-10326 GCA_041748435.1 Pirellulales bacterium | reverse complement strand
TCCATTGCCGTGTTTCCCCTCACTGCTGCACATTGGTGGGAGCACAACAAGAACAAGGGGCTGGTTGTGGCGGTCTTGTCGATCCCTCTAGCGATTTACCTCGTCACTGCTTGGGGCGAAGGGGGCACGCATCAACTGGTCGAAAAAGGGATGGAGTACGTTTCCTTCTTGCTGCTGTTGGGATCGCTGTTTGTAATCAGCGGCGGCATCTATGTTCAAGGCTCCCTTTCCGGCACGCCGCTGCTCAACACGGCCATCCTCGGACTGGGAGCACTCTTGGCCAGTTTCATTGGCACCACGGGGGCCAGCATGGTGCTCATCCGGCCGATCCTGCGAGCCAACGCCTCACGCCAACGACGGGCGCACATCGTGGTGTTCTTCATCTTTGTGGTCTCCAACTGCGGCGGGTTGCTCACGCCACTGGGCGATCCGCCGCTGTTTCTGGGATTTCTCAAAGGCGTCCCGTTCGAGTGGACGCTGCAACTTTGGCCGCACTGGCTGCTGGTCAACGGCTTGCTGCTGGTAGTCTTCAACATCGGGGATCAGATCGTACTCAATCGGGAAGAGCGGGAGCGGCCTGGTTCGCAGTTGGAGGAGGTGATGAAGCACGAGCCGTTGCGCGTTCACGGCTTGCACAACGGGCTGTTTCTGGGCGGCATTGTCGCCACCATCTACGCGGCGGGACGAGGACTGGGCAGCGGCGGCCAGGCGTGGCCCTTCGGCTTACAAGAAGGGCTGATGTTCGCCATTACCCTGCTGTCTTATGTAGCAACCTCGGCCAGCATTCGCGCCGACAACCGCTTCGGCTTCGCGCCGATTGTCGAAGTCGCCGTGCTGTTCGCCGGCATCTTTGTCACCATGATCCCGGCGCTGCTGATCTTGAATGCCCACGGCGCCAGGCTGGGAGTCAGCACGCCTTCACAGTATTTCTGGGCGACAGGCATCCTGTCGAGCTTATTGGACAACGCTCCCACTTACCTGACGTTCGCTGCCACCGCGTGTGGCGTGATTGGCGTGCCCTTAACGGGCAGATACATGGAAGCGTTTCTCGCTCATGGCCCAGAGGCCGCGCGCATCCTCGCCGCGATTAGCTGCGGCGCGGTGTTCATGGGCGCCAACACATATATCGGCAACGGGCCTAACTTTATGGTCAAAGCCATCGCCGAAGAGAACGGGGTGCCGATGCCCAGCTTTTTCGGATACATGCTCTATTCATTGGCCATTCTGTTCCCCCTCTTCGTCCTTGTTACCTTGGTCTTCTTCCGCTGATTTGGCAATCTAGGCAAGGCATGCAAATGGTGCGGCGGGAACCGCTCTTGCTTTCGTTACCATCGAGGGATACGATTGCACCGCGATGTTAAGTTGTTGGAAATAGAGCGCTTATGCCCCGTAGGGGTATCCTTTTTTCGCCTTAGGGGAGTACGATGACTCGTCTGAGAAATAACGCCTTTCAGCTGCGGACTTGGTTTCTGGTTACGGGTCTGGTGCTGACGGGCGTAGCCGTTCGCATGGCCTGGGCAGAGTTGCAACCCGCCCGCAACGACGCACAAGTGGCCAAGGCCGTGAGCGTGTTGCTCCCCAGCGAGCACCTCTCCAAGCAGGCCCTCAACGACGAGATCGCCGATCGGGCTCTCAAGACCTATCTGAAGACTTTGGACCCGATGAAGGTCTATTTCAATCAGTCCGATGTGGATGCCTTCAAGCAACGCACCCAAACGCTGGACGATCAGGTCCTGAAGGGCGATATCTCGTTCGCCTACGAAGTGTTTAACACGTTTCTCAAGCGGGTCGAGGAGCGGCTGCTGATCGTGGGGCAAGTCTTGGCCATGGAACACGACTTTACCGTCGACGAGGAGATGATCTCCGACGCCGATGTCGCCGCCTACGCCAAGAACGGCGCCGAATCGCTCGATGTCTGGCGCAAACGAATCAAGTACGATCTGTTGCTGCAAAAATCGGACAAGCTGGAGGGCAAGGAAGCTCGCGAGAAGCTCACCAAGCGGTACACCAACTTCGCCCGCCGGATGAAGCAGTTCTCCAACGACGAAGTCCTGGAGATGTATCTTTCTTCCTTCACGACTGCCTACGATCCGCACACCACCTACATGTCTCCCAGCAGCCTGGAGAATTTCGAGATCCAGATGCGATTGGAATTGGATGGCATCGGGGCCAAGCTTCAGGATGTGGACGGTTACACGGTCGTCAAAGAGATCGTCCCCGGCGGCGCGGCCGATAAAGACGGCCGGCTGAAGCCGGAAGACAAAGTCATGGGCGTGGGCCAGGGCGAAGCCGGCGAAATGACCGACGTCGTCGACATGAAGCTTGGCGACGTGGTGGACCTCATCCGCGGCAAGCGGGATACCATCGTGCGGCTGAAGGTGCTGCCCAACGGCGGCGGGGAGCCCAAGGTATACAACATCACGCGGGCTCGTATCGAGTTGAAAGACAGCGAAGCGCGCTCCGAGATTGTGGAAGCCGGCGCAAAACCCAACGGCCAGCCGTTCAAGATTGGATTCATCGATCTCCCCAGCTTCTACATGGATATGGAGGGTGCCCGCAAGCGGCTACCCGATTTCAAGAGCACCACGCGCGACGTGAAGAAGATTCTGGAGACCTTCCAGTCCAAGGGGGTCGATGCCGTGGTCCTGGACCTTCGCAAGAACGGCGGCGGCTCTTTGACGGAGGCCATTAACCTCACGGGCCTGTTCATCGATGAAGGGCCGATCGTTCAGGTGAAGGACGCCGACAACAACGTGCAGCACTACGACGATCTGGATAAAGGCACCGCCTGGGACGGCCCCTTGATCGTGCTGAGCAGTAAGTTCAGCGCGAGCGCCAGCGAGATTTTCGCCGGCGCCATTCAAGATTACGGCCGTGGCCTGATCGTGGGGGACTACACCACGCACGGCAAGGGTACGGTGCAGAGTCTGCTGGATCTAACGCGTCAGTTGGGCTTCCGCGCCTTTGGCTCTCCCAAGCTAGGCGCACTGAAGCTCACCATGCAGCAGTTCTATCGTCCCAACGGAGACAGCACACAGAATCGCGGCGTGGTTTCCGACATCGAGCTGCCCAGCATCACCACGCATCTGGATGTGGCCGAGAGCGACCTGGACTACGCCATGAAGTTCGACAAGGTGCCGGCGGTCGATTACAAGCGCGTGAATGCCGTGCAGCCCGCGCTAATCGACCAGATTCGCCGCCGCTCTCTGGACCGTAGGGCCAACAGTGCGGACTTTAAGAAGGTCGATGGCGATATCGGCCGCTATCTGGCCCAGAAGAAGCGCAAGAGTGTCACGCTTAACGAAGCCAAGTTTATGTCCGAGCGGGCCGAGTTGGATGCCCGCAAGGAAGAAGAGAAGAAGTTCGAGGAACTCAACCAGAGTTCAACGGAAGTGGTGAAGAAGGACTACTACTTCCAGGAAGCCGTGAACGTCACGCTCGACTACCTGCAACTCATGCCGGTCGCCCGCGTCCGGTAGGTGTGCTAATTCCATCAAGGAGAGTCTTCCGGCCCCAGAATCTCCTGCAACTTGGCCAACGAACGCGTGAGTAGCACGCGCACGGCGCCATCGGTCTTGCCCACGCGCTCGGCGATCTCCTTGGTGGGCAGGCCTTCCACGTAGCGCAAGTGCAGCACTTCACGCCGATCATCCGGCAGCGCCGCAAGCGCATCGTTCAGCCGCACCTCCCGCAGATTGCGTGAGAACGCCTTGCTGGCGGTGGTCATGCTGGCCACCAGCATATTGATCAAATCTCCTTGCTGGCTGTTGTCAGCCGCTCCCCCCAGCGACACTTCCCGCCCGGCGTCCCGTTTCTGGGCTTCGAAGAACCGCCGGTGGGCGTCGATAATTCGCCGCTGCGCGAGTTGGCACAACCAGCCAAACGGCTCGCGTTCGGAGAGATCGGTCTCGTGAAGCAGGCGGGCCGCCTCTGCCGTAACCTCCTGCAGCACATCTTCCGGCTCGAGCTTCCGCTTGAGCCGCAGTCCCATCTGCCGCTGGATGTAGCCCAAGAGCGGGCCGCTTTCGTCGGCCGCAAACCGCGCTAGCGCATCGATATCCTTCCGGCGGATGCGCTCGATCAGTTCTTCTCGCGACGCGCTCATGCGGATCCTTCAACAAAACGCCGTGTACTCGCTGACGTTGCTGATTGTAGATTACTGCAGCGGCCCCGGGCTAGCGTAGCAACTCTCCAGGCAGTTTTCGATCGAGGCAATATTCCGCTACCATCAACGAACTACCCTGCACGTTGTTGGCATCCACCTGGGAGAACCTGCATGTCCGGCGAACCTGTTCCCGAGTCTCCTTCCACCCCGGCCAGCTCGTCCGCCCTGATCACGCAGGACGAAAAGTTGTGGGCCATGCTGGCGCACCTCGCCGGCTTGCTGGGTTACGTCGGCGGCATCTTGCAATACGTCGCGCCGCTGGTGATTTACCTGGTCTACAAAGACAAGTCCCGGTTTGTGGCGTTTCACGCACTGCAATCTCTCTATTTTCAGTTGGCGGTGCTGGTGGCCAGCATCGCCCTGGGCGCCGTGGCGATCGCCACCTGCGGCATTGGCGCCGGGCTGCTGGTGGCCCTGGGCGTCGGGGCCATCGTCTACGTCATCGTGGCCGCCATCAAAGCCAATCAAGGGGAATGGTTCGAATATTGGCTCGTCGGCCAGTGGGCCCGCCGCACGATCGGCTCTTAGGCAACTGAAAACGGGCCTTCGGGCGCGTCGGCGAGCGTCGCGGCGTTAGCCCGACGTGTTCTGTTTTTTCCAATCGTTTCGATCGCAACGATTGTGCATCCGACGAGCGCTCCGCCTGGCGACGTAGGCTTGGCTTAGCACGTCGGGCTAACGCCTCGACGCTCGCCCTCGAGCGGCGCATGACCGCCGCGCCCGGCTAGCAAAGCTCGCATGATTCCCGCTGCGCCCCGTTCACCACATCGCCCTTTCGATCAGCGCCGGCTCGCTGCCGGAACGCTCGCCGGCGGGATCTTGCTGTGGCTGGCCATGTGCATTCCTTGGGCTGGCGGCCGGGTCTACACGTCGGACGATCTGGGCGCATTCCATCTGCCGCTACGGCAGTTCTACGCCCAATGCCTGGCCACGGGCCAGGCGTTTGATTGGTGCCCGCAGCTCTACGCCGGGTTCTATCTTACCGGCGAGGGGCAGGTGGGCATGTATCACCCGCTGCACTGGCTGTTGTATCGCTGGCTCGACCTGACCACGGCCTTCGATCTGGAGTTGCTGGCGAGCTATCCGCTGATGCTGGCCGGCATGTACCTGTTCCTGAGGCGGCACATTCCCAATCGCGCGGCCGCCATGTACGGCGCGGTGGCCTTTACTTTCTGCGGCTTCAACACGCTGCATTTTGTGCATCCCCATGCGGTTGCCATCGTCGCGCATCTGCCGTGGCTGCTGGCATGCCTGAATCTCGCCTGGCACGCTCGCGATTGGCGCGGCCCCGGTTCGCTCTCGGGCATTGCTCTGCTGTTGGCCTCTCAGATACTGATCGGGTATCCGCAGTATGTGTGGTTCTCCCTGTTTGCGCTGGCGGCTTATGCTTGTTTCTTAGGGCGACGTTATCCGCTTGGAGTCGCCGCGGCAGGGCGCGTCGGAATCGCGTTGGCGTTGGGAGTGCTGGCCGGGGCAGTGCAATGGCTGCCAACCTGGGATTGGCTGGCCGATTCGCAGCGGCAGCATGTGGATGCCGCGTTCGCCGTGTCCGGCTCGCTCCATCCGCTCAACCTGATTCAATTAATAAGCCCTTACCTGTTTCAGACGCGCGTGGCCGGAGGCAACACACACGAGCTGGGGCTGTACATCGGAGCGGTCCCGCTGATGCTCGTGGTATGGCTGCTTGCTTGCCCACGCTGCGATCGGCACAGCCGGTTCCTTAAGTTCGCCGCCGCCCTGACGTTGCTGGCCTTCGTGCTGGCTTTGGGAAGCAACGGCGGCTTGTACTGGCTGCAAACCTGGCTGCCCGTGGTTGGCAAATTTCGCATGCCGGCCCGATACCTGGTCCTGGTCCATTTCGGATTGGCGACGCTGTCTGCGATCGCGCTGGCTCGCTTGATGGCCACGCCCACAACTGCTCCACCACCGCGCGGAGCGCTGCTGAAGACGATCATGGCCAGCACGCTCCTGGCGGCTATCGCGCCGTTGCTGTGGGGACCGGAGCTACGCTCATCGCTCTCTTGGGCATGCGTCGGACCGCTGCTCTTGGCCGCGGCCGCCGGCGCCCTGATGCTGTGCCAACGCGGCGTGAGGGGCGGCTATGCGATATTGATTGCGCTCACGATTCTCGATCTGGGCGCGTACGGACTCAGCTACGCCATCTTCCCGAACACGGTGCGCTGGGACGACTACCTGGCAGCCGGTGATCCGCCGACGTTGGATCGGGGATATCGTGTGGCCGTCGAGTCGCCGGGGGCCACGCTGCGGACCGGCAATCATTTACTCGTGCGCGGCCTCCACCAAGTGGATGGTTACGCCGGACTGGAACCGCAACGCCGGCTCGATTATCGCCAGACGAACGCGCTGCAACTGGCGGGAGTGCAATGGACCTTCGATCGCGATCGCGACCGCTGGCAGGAGGTGCCCAATCCTTTGCCGCGCGTGCGGCTCGTCAGCAAAGCGATCGCGAGCATGCATCCGGCCGCAGACCTCAACCAACTTGATCTTCGCACTGCCGCGTTCGTTGAGCAGCCGCTGCACCTGATCGCCGGAGCCGGAGACGCTGCGCTTGTGACGGAGCAGCCCGGCCGGATGGAATGTTCTGTGAACGTCTCCAGCCGGCAACTGCTGGTCGTGGCCGAGAGTTTTCATCGCGGCTGGCGGGCCGAAGTGGACGGCCGGCCTACGGAAGTGCTGCGCGTCAACGGAGACTTTCTGGGCTGCGTTGTCGAACCGGGGCAACAGCGGGTCAGCTTGAAGTTCCAGCCCGCCAGCCTGATCTGGGGACGGCGGCTTAGCCTGATCGGCATCTTCGGAATAATCGCGGGATTCGTGCTACTGATGCGTCCTATGTTTGAGGGGCGGCCTGGGGCGGCTCCGTTCGCCCGTGCAGATACCAAGGCAGTCGCCAGCACCGAAATTTGCAGCGTATGAGCGAAGTGAACACTCTTTCTGATCGATCCTCCGGACCGTCGCTGCTGAGCGTGGTGATGCCCGTTTACAACGAGGCCGAGGTGCTGCCAACGCTGGTGGAAAGCGTCCGGCAGGCTGCGGTCGATTGCGGCCAGCCGTTGGAAATTGTGTTTGTCAACGATGGCTCGCGCGATGCCAGCCCGCGCATCCTGGACGAACTTGCGGCGGACGATCACCGTGTGCGGGTCGTGCATTTCTCCCGGAACTTCGGGCATCAGGCCGCCGTGCAGGCGGGTCTGGCTCATGCCCGTGGCGACGTGGTGGTGCTGATGGATTCGGACATGCAAGACTCGCCCGCCGCGATGGGCGCCTTCCTTGCCAAGTGGCGTGAAGGGTACGACGTGGTCTATGCCATCCGCACGGATCGCAAGGAGCATCCCCTCAAGCGGGCTTGTTTCTCGGCGTTTCATCGCTTGCTGGCCAGCATCTCGTCGACGCCCATTCCGGTGGATGCCGGCAACTTTGGCCTGCTGGACCGCCGTGTCGTTGATGAGCTCGTGCGATTGGGAGAACGCGACCGGTATCTCCCCGGCTTGCGTTCGTGGGTTGGCTTCCGGCAAACGGGCGTGGAAGTGGAGCGTCTGGCGCGTTACGACGATCAGCCGCGCGTCTCGTTCTGGGGCCTGTGGCGATTGGCCAAGACCGCGATCTTTGGCTTCTCGACATTCCCGCTGACGCTGTTCTATGTCATTGGCTACCTGGCATTGGGCATCTTCGCGGCCGTGAGTGGGTTTTCCCTGGCCTGCCGGCTCTTCACCGATCTGGCGATTCCGGGCTGGACTTCGCACATCTTGATTGGCTGCTTCTTCGGCGCCTTGAATGCGTTGGGAATCAGCATGCTTGGCGAGTATGTGGTGCGCATCTACGATCAGGTGCGCGGCCGGCCGCTCTACGTCGTCGATCGTCGCGTGAACTTCACGCCCGCCGCCGCTTTGCAGCCGGAGCGAGGTCTTGAGGAGGGCTATGATGAACTCATGACCCAACTCGCGGATCTGCTGGAAGGCGCCCGACGGGCTGCCTCTCCGGCCGATCGCAATGCGCCGCGCCCGTGGCCTCTTCCTGGCTTGCCGCTCGCGAGCAAGCCGGATGCCCTGCTCCTGCAGAAGCCGCTCTAGGCGCCGGCCGAGGCCGTTTCCAATTCGCGTGGTCTGTGCTACTGTAATCTCTTTGCAGAATGCATCGACTCGCGAGAGCCCGCCATGCCGGCCGAGTTACAAGTTGCCGTGTATTGCCTGCTGATTCTAGTGGCGTCGTTGGCCGGCGGATGGATTCCGCTCGTCGCGCGCCTCTCGCATACGCACACGCAACTGCTTATGAGCTTTGTGGCCGGCCTGATGCTGGGCGTGGGCGTGTTCCACATGCTCCCCCATGCCTTTCACGGGATTGGCTCGATCGATCGCACCGTGTGGTGGCTGATGATCGGGCTGTTGGTGATGTTCTTCCTGCAGCGGCTGTTTCATTTCCATCAACATGGACCTGTGGAGCTGGAGCCCTCGACAGCACCTGCACACGAACATCATCACGACCACGACCATGACGCCGCCTGCGGACATGCCTCGCATGCCCAGGGCATTCAAGACCTGAATTGGATCGGGTTGGCCATCGGCCTGACGCTGCACACCTTGATGGATGGCGTGGCCCTGGCGGCCAGCGTCGAAGTAGAGGCGGGGCATGCCCTCGGCGGACTGCTGGGCGTGGGCACGTTCTTGGCCGTGGTGTTGCACAAACCACTGGACGCCATGGCCATCACCTCTCTGATGGTCACGGGCGGATGGCCCTCGCGCACGCGGCACCTGGTGAACGCGCTGTTTGCCCTCGTCGTGCCGCTCGGCGCGGCTCTGTTTTACCTGGGCGTTCAGCGGATGCAGACCGATCAGCACATTATTGTGGGCTGCGCGCTGGCCTTCTCCGCGGGCAACTTTCTGTGCATCTCGCTGAGCGATTTACTCCCGGAGCTGCAATTTCACTCCCACGATCGGCTGAAACTTTCGTTCGCCTTACTGCTGGGCATCGCCGCCGCCTACGCCATCGGCTACCTCGAATCCTCCGGCCACGATCATCATCCCGGTCAGCATCACCACGCTGACCACCGAGTCTCTGTTGTCATCGAGCCTTGCCTGGCTTGGCGTGCTCCTGGAAGAATTTCACGATCAGGACTGGCGCCTGGCTGGGATACTTGTGATCTCCCGGGTGGATGAACGATATAAAGGGCGTGCCCCCTTTCGACGGATAGAGCGTGCAGCCCTCGGCCCACTTCTGGCCTTCGGAATCGCAACCGTTGATGGCGCGCACCGCTTCCATCGTGCGTTGCTGTCCGGCGAACCGCACCAGTGGATCCGCCTCGCCGGCGATATGTAGCACCGGCTTGGGCTTGCACTTCGAGATGCTCCGCGAGCCCCCCGCCGAGGGCGCAACGGCGGCGAGCACATCGTGCCGCGCCGCCCACAGCACATAGGTGAACGCGGCGCCATTGGAATGGCCCGTGGCGTACAAGCGGTTCTCGTCGATCTTGTGCTTTTCGCGCAGCGTGGCCAGCACGGCATCGAAGAACTTCAGGTCGCGGTCGTCATGATCGCCGGGGTCGTGCTGCCAGCCGTTCCGCTTTCCCTCGGGATCGGTCAGGCGACCCGGCGTCGGCACTCCCTGCATGTAAACCACAATAGCTTCGGGCCACAGCTTCTGAAAATCGAAGGTGCGCGCCGCGTTCTGCGCCGTTCCGCCGTGGCCATGAAATCCAAACACCACCGGCGCCGGTGTTTCGCTAGCCGGCGTCGCTGGAACATAGACCACGGCCTCACGCTTTAACTCCCCCACCGTCCATTCCAAGCGTTGCGGCTCCGCAACGGCAGCCAGCAGTAAGTTGAGCAGAAGAAAATGCATGGATGGCGCTCCCGCAGATGTAAAGGCGAATTGACCAGCGTCCTTGGCCCCATCATACTGCAACACACTTGAAAAGCTCTCTCCTAAAGCGTTCGGGATACACGCCCCTTGGCGAAGCGATTCGCGACCTGCACGAAGCGTTTGTTTGGCTGCCGAAATCCGAGTACGCCGCGGAGGCCAAGCCGCTGGCGGAACTCGTGACCCGCCAACGTCGCGGTCCGCAATCCATTGGCGACCTGCTGTTGCCCTTGCTGATTCGATTGGGACTTACGCCTGAAGAACTTGGAGGCGCCAGCGCGGAGATAATA
>JBGTDH010000440.1:0-8704 GCA_041748435.1 Pirellulales bacterium | reverse complement strand
GCGCAAACGAGCTGCTGGTCGGGCAGGCGGATGCCGTATTTTTCCGGCGCGCCGCGGAGCGAGCGCAGGGCGTCGTCGCACACCTGGTAGCCCAGGCCGCGCGAGCCGGAGTGGATCATCACGCAGACCATGTCCTTCTCCAGACCCATCACGGCCGCGGCATCGGCATCGAACACGGCATCGACAATCTGCACTTCCATAAAGTGGTTGCCCGAGCCCAGCGTGCCGCACTGATCGAACCCGCGATCCAGCGCCCGCTCGCTGACGAAGTCCGGCTCTGCGCCATCCAGACGCCCCTGGGCTTCCGTGAAGTCGACTTCCTGCTGGACCGCCAGGCCACGCGGGATCAGGCCGCGCGGGCCCTCGTGCATCAACTCCCGCAGCTCTTTGTGATCGAAGCGATACTTGCCGCCGCGACCGGCGCCGGTCGGAACCTGGCGGAACATCTCGTCGACGAGCCGCTCCTGATGATGCTTAACATCGCGATAGAACAGATTAGAGCGCACCATCCGCACGCCGCAGTTGATGTCGTAGCCCACGCCGCCGGGCGAGATGACGCCCCCTTCGTCCGGATCGGTGGCGCACACGCCACCGATGCAGAAGCCGTAGCCCCAGTGGATGTCCGGCATGGCCAGGCTGGCATGCTGGATACCCGGCAAAAAGGCCACGTTGGCCACCTGTTCGGGCGCCTGATCTTTCTTGATCAGATCGATCAGGTTCTCGTCGGCGTAGATCAGGCCATCCACGCGCATGCCCGGCTTGTAGCTCTTGGGAATGCGCCAGCACCAATCGTTCACCTGCTCCAGCGGACCGTGGTACGTGTCTTTCGGCATGTGCAACTCCTTTGGGCCTGGGACACTGCTGGCCGCGCAATTGTTCACCGACGGCGCGAAACCGCGAGCGCCGCGGACGACCGCCTCGGCAGCGTTACGCACGTACTCCTCACGAACTACCCCCGGCTGGAATCGAACCAGCAACCTGCGGATTAGAAGTCCGCTGCTCTATCCAGTTGAGCTACGGGGGCAATTCCCTTTGGGGGACCTTGAAATACGGTAGGATCTCGCACTCCATCCGCTTTTCATTCGGACTGCCTGACAACCATTTTTTGACAACCGCTAGTTGTCAAAGAGACAGCCGCCGGCGCGACCCGGCGCTGTGGGCCACTTGGCCTTCGAGCGCGAGGTGCTGACGGGGGCCATTCTAGCATCACATCTATCCCGAGAAAGCCGCATCCCGACTTCCCACTCACTCCTCGAGCCGAGGGCCGCTGGTGCAAGAAGGTTCGGGGTTGAGATACACGTTTTCGCTGGGACCGGGCTGGTCGTAAGGCGCCTCCGAAGGGTGACGGGCTGACCGTATTTGGGCCGATTACCACGCCACGTGCGCGGGTCATCCACGCATTTGGCAAGACTCGACTGGACCTTTTCACTCCCACGACCCCATCAGCCTGGACGGCCATGCCGCTCTCGATGTGGCAGGACGAGAGCAACGTCTATATCGAAGCGGACGTTCCCGGTCTTGCGGAAGGCGACATCGACGTAACAGTCCACGAGGAGATGGTCACGATCAGCGGCGAACGAAAATGCGAGCGCAAGGTCGAAGGCTGTGACGGAGCGAACATCGAGTGGCCACGCAGTGTCTTCTCTGCTATAGTTCCCAAGTGGGCATCCGCGTTGATGCAACCTTTGGTGGTGACTCACGGGGCGTAGCTCAGCCTGGCTAGAGCACCTGGTTTGGGACCAGGGGGTCGCATGTTCGAATCATGTCGCCCCGACTTGAAACGATTAACAGCCCGTCGCATTACCTAGCGGTGGGCTGTTTCTCTTTTGGCCCAATGCCTTGCGGCTGCAACTCGTCCTGCGATCTAAACGCGGCGACGACGCGCGGCCGGGTGAAGTACACCAGATGCCCGATCAGCCACGTCAGGCCGACGACGAACAGGCCGCCGAACACCAGCGTGGCAAGGCTCGCCGCCCTCTCGGCTTCTTCCGCGGGATGACCTTGGGACAGGGCCTGCTCCCGCACCTCGTCCAAGGCCAAGGGGAAGGCCATTTGGGTCAGATCGGGCAGGGCGATGACCCACTGAGACATGAAGAGAAAACACACGCCGAGGATCAGTTTTCTGGCCCACGGCTTCCACAACAGGAGTGCCACACTGGCCACAAACAGCCCGGCGCCTGCGAGGTATCCCAGCGCGATCTCCACCTGGGACCACCGATGCCAAAACCTGGACACGCTCTCCGGGTACGGCGTGGCGTTGTAAAGAAGCAGCAGCAGCGCCACAGCCGCAAACAGGTCGATCGTGGCCAGCACCAGCACGAGCGGCGGATGATTCGGCGGCGCGGAATGTCTCGGCAGCGTTGCACGCTCTGAATTCGCGATCGACCGCGCTCGCATCGACTCGCTTTCTGATTCGGCTCGCAACGCCTCGGCCCAGGCCGCGTCCGGCGGTGCAAAGCGGCTGATGGCGGCGGCGAACGCGCGGCGATCCTCCGGAAGGAAATACCGGCGACAACCGCGACAAGAATCGATCCCAAACGCGTCGCGGGCCAACGTGGCAGGGGAACCCGCGAGCTTGTCGCCGCGTCGAATGCCCCATCCCCACCATTGCTCCCGGAACACCGACAGGCCCGCAATCTCGTCCCAGGCGAAGAACCGGCTCGGCCGCGACCCGAACTGCATGGTCACCCCCTTGGCTGACAGCGTCAGGCTCCGGACGACACGTTGCATGTTGAAAACGTATATCGCGATCGTCACAAACACGGCGACCAAGCCTAGCACGACCAGGGTGTACGTGATCAGCCCGGGCTTGCGCTGTAATGCCAACTGCCCTTGCTCGCCAGAGGCGAAGATCAACAAGTAAATTCCAGCGACCCAAACGCTGTAGGAGATGGCGGGAGGCAACAGCGTGTTGACTATCCTTATCAACCAGCCGGTCGCGTCCCGTGGTCCCCACCGCGCCGCCAGGGTGACCGTGCCCGTCGGGCCGCCTCGCTGGGATCGGCTCGATGCCGCGCCGCTCTGCACGATGGCGTCCACATCGGTCTTCACCTCACTGGCGTGTTGATAGCGCTGCTCCGGTTGTTGTTCGAGCGCCCGCAGCACGATCTCGTCCAGCCGCACATCGACCTGAACGCGCTGGGAGGGCGGAGCGAATCTTCCCATCGGCAACTCGCCCGTGAGCAGTTCGTAGAAGACGACGCCCAGCGAATAGATATCGGCGCGGTGATCGACTTCTCGCGAGCCGTGCATCTGCTCGGGCGCCATGTACCGCAGCGTCCCCATCACCTGACGCGTCGCGGTCAGCGCTGGACCAGGGGACTCACGTCCCCCGCTCGCCAGCAGCTTCGCCAGGCCGAAGTCGGCGATTTTGACGCGCCCCTTCTTGTCGATCAGAATGTTCTCCGGCTTGATGTCGCGATGAACGATCCCCTCATCGTGCGCGAACTGCAACGCCTCGCAGATTTGGGGAACGATTGTCATGGCATCCGCCGGCGAGAGCCCTCCGGATTCGATCGTCTGCCGTAGATTGAGCCCGTCCACGAACTCCATCACGATGAAGAACAAGGACCCCTCACCGCCAACCCCGGTCCCCAGAGGGGCGAGGGGAGCAGATGTTTGCCCGAAGTCGTAGACCGAGACGATGTGATTATGGCTGAGCCGCGCCAGCGCCCGCGCTTCGCGCGTGAACCGCTCGGCGAACGACGGATCGCGGCCGATCTCCGGCGGCAGCACCTTCAACGCCACCAGTCGATCCAAGCCCGGCTGACGCGCCTTGTAGACCGCGCCCATGCCCCCCTTGCCAATCAGCTCGAGGATCTCCAGTTGCGGAAAGTGCCTCGCCAATTCTTCCGGCGCCGGCGGCACGAAGCCGGACGCCAGCGTCGCCTGCTTGATGTCCGGACTCGAACCAGCATCTCCAGCGCTTGCCAGTCCGGCCTGCAGCAGGCACGTGGGACAGATTCCCGCCGGAGCATTTTCCGGCAAGGGGGCGCCGCATTTCGGACAGGTCTTGGTTTCATTCATCATCGTGGCCCTCAGTTCATCTCGTTACTCCTACTGACGGAAACCACGACAAGGGTGACATCATTTTCACTCGCTGGTCACAAATCGGGTCACAAATTCAAGGTGGTGAACAGATTTCGTATCTCGTCCGCGACCTCGTCCGGTCCGGCGACCGTCTGGGCGATCTCCTCCCGCAGGAGTTCCCGGTATCGCCGGCGCATGCGGGAAGCCGCCTGTTTGGCGGCCGCTTCAGTTATCTTCAGTTCCGCAGCGGCCTGGGCGTAGGTCGTGCCCGCGTGGTCTCCAATCAGGAACGATTTCAACCTCTCAAACAGGGGTGCTTTCGCGGTTTCCTCGAATTCTCGCTTCAGCCGTTCCATCGTCTGACCGAGCAGCGCGATCGCCCACTGCTGATCGTAGTATTGCTCGGCGGTCAGACCCGATGCCGGCTCAATGCAGAGTCTCGAATCCTCGGCTGAAAAATTCAGCGAAATCGGGGCGCGCCCTCCACCTCGCTTTTGGGTCTTCGCCTTCTCCCATTCCTTGGCCAGGAAGTGCTTGAATGCGGTCAAGAGAAAGGACCGGAACCGTCCGCGTGCAGGCGTCGCCGCACCGACGTAATTCTTCTCCAGCAGTTCGGCAAAGAAGGCTTGCGTTAACTCCTGAGCTTCGTTCACGTCGCTCACGCGCCGGCGAACATAAGCGTACAGCGGATGCCAGTATGCAGTGCATAGAGATGCCAAAGCTCGACTGGATTCCGACGAGGGCTGCTGACCCGCTGCGGCAATGATGCTCCAGCGGGTGGTTTCAAACGTGTGGTCAGGCTGGAGAACGTGTTGATCGCTGGGTGGCATGGCCGCATTATCGTTCGAGAAACCTTATCTTTGCGAGCTTTTCGGTTGATCCGTCGGCTCGCCGTCCGAATCAGGGTGGGGCACGTTCCTGGGGTTCATCGGCGCCAGCCAGCCTTTGCGATAGAAGAACATCAAGAGCGCCGTGGCGACGAGCAGCATGAAACCCAGCGCCCCCGGATAGCCGTAAAGCCAGCGCAGCTCCGGCATGTTCCAGGGACTGGCATCCGGGTCGAAGTTCATGCCATAGATGCCGGAGATGAACGTCAGCGGGATAAAAATGGCCGAGAACACCGTGAGCACCTTCATCACTTCGCTCATGCGGTTGTTCACGCTGGAGAGATGCAGATCGATCAAATCGGCACACAGCTCGCGGTAGGTCTCCAGCATTTCGATCAGCCGCAGCGTGTGATCGTAGCAGTCCCGCAGGTAGACGCGGGTTTCCTCCGTCACCAACGGGATGGGATCTCGCAGCAAGCTGTGCAAGGCGTCCCGCAACGGCCACAGCGCGCGGCGCAGCGTGAGCAGGTCGCGCTTAATCGAGTGGATCGCCGCGATCGAGGGAGTGCCGGCAGCCTCCAGAATGCGGTCCTCCAAGGCATCGAGCTGCTCGCCGTAGTTCTCCAGCACGGGAAAATGGCAATCGACCACGGCATCCAACAACGCATACACCAGATGATCGGGTCCGTACTGGCGAATTCGCCCCCGGCTGTTGCGAATGCGATTGCGAACCGGGTCCAGGCAATCCCCCGGCAGCGAGTCCTGAAACGTGAGCACAAAGCCCTTGCCCAGAAAGACGCTTAGCTGCTCGCTCTCCAGATGGGCGTTGAGCGAGGCCATGCGGGCCACCAGGAAGAAGTGGTCTCCGTACTGTTCCAGCTTCGGCCGCTGATAAACGTGCAGCACGTCTTCCAACGCCAAGGGATGCAGGCCGAAGATCTCTCCCAATTGGCGAACCGTCTCCACATCGGCCAGGCCGTCGACATCGACCCACAGCACCGGATGCTTGTGCAGCAGCTCCCGCACGGTGTCTACGCTGCACAGCTTGTGCTCGACCAGCTCACTGGGGCCGTAGGCCAACACGCGGATATCCGGGCGCGTCGCGCGGGGATCGGGAATCAGCACGCCGGGTAGCGAGCCGGCCGGCGCAACTTGATGCTTCTTCGAGCGGCGACGGCGTTGGCGAGCGGTCATCGGCGCACGCTATTTGCCGCAGTAGTCGATGGTGCGGGCAATCTCGCTCTTCAGATCGCCGCGTCGCACGATTCGATCGATGAACCCGTGCTCCAGCAAAAACTCGCTGGTCTGAAAACCCTTGGGCAACTCGATGCGAATGGTGGCCTTGATGGTTCGCGGCCCGGCAAAGCCGATCAACGCTTTGGGTTCCGCATAGACCACGTCTCCCAGGGAAGCGAAGCTGGCGGCCACGCCCCCCATCGTCGGATTGGTGAGCACCGAGATGAACAATCCACCAGCCAGATCGTAACGAGCCAGGGCCGCCGAGACCTTGGCCATCTGCATCAGCGAGAGGATGCCCTCGTGCATGCGAGCGCCGCCGCCGGACGCGCTCACAATGATCAGCGGCAGTTGATCGCGCGTCGCTCGCTCCACCAGACGGGCCAGCTTCTCGCCGACGACAGAGCCCATGCTCCCCATGATGAACGCGCTATCAGTGATGCCCAGGGCCACGCGGCGGGCGCGGATCATGCCGGAGCCGCAGAGGGCGGCTTCCTTCAGCCCGGAGCGTTTTTGCTCCGCCTTGAGCCGTTCGCGATACGGCTTCTGATCGACGAACTCCAGCGGATCGGTCGGCTCGAGATCGGCGTCCCATTCTTCAAACGTGCCTTCGTCGACGAGCTGCACAATTCGCTCGCGAGCCGAGACATACCAGTGATATTCACACTCCGGGCAGACGTTTTGCCGCTTCTCCGCCTCTTTGCGGAAAATAGTGGCCTGGCAGCCGGGGCAACGGATCCACAGCCCCTCGGGCACGCCCCGCTTGGCGCGTTTAGCCGGTGGCGTGGGAGAGGTTTCGGGTTCGGACTCGGTAGTGGCCATGAACGGCTCCAAGCCTTTTGAACGATGGATCGCTGCCCTAACTCAGCGACTAACAGCAGCGGCGAGCGGATCGCCAACTTCAATGACCTCCCAGCACTCTCCTGCCGTCCGAGCTTTCCATAGATTACCCAACTCACCGCAGCCAAAACAACACCGCACCAGGCTAGCCAACGGTTCCGGCGCCACCACGGCCACTGTGCCGCTGCGATGTTTCTTTACCAGTTTGCTCATCGCCGCCTTCACGCGACTGCGGGCCTCGACCAGCATCTCACCCTGCGGCGGACAGATGCACTCCGGCTGGTCCTGCCATTGCCGATAAACCGTAGGCTGCTTCAAACGGACCTCTTCCACCAGCATGCCTTGCCACAGGCCGTGATCCAGATTCTGCATGTTCGACAGCCGCTTGACCTTGGCCGAGAGCGCCTCGGCCAAGAGCTCTGCGGTCTGCATCGCGTGCTGCGATTCCGCACAGTAGACGGTCTCGATGTTTCGCGAGGCCAACTCTCCTATCATCTGCTCCACTTGCCGGCGACCCTGCTCGTTGAGCGGGATATCCAGCGTGCCCTGGATCCGACCTTGTTCATCGAAGTCGGTCGTGCCGGGGCGAATCAAAACAAGTTGCAACATAAACTGGTGGTAACCAATCTCCTTAACCGTGCGCCTGCCGGTTCAGGCGCTGAATACTGGACGCATAGTCGGCCTGCTTGAAAATGGCCGATCCGGTCACAAACAGCCGTGCGCCCGACCGGGCACACGACGCAATCGTCGTATCGTTCACTCCGCCGTCCACCTCCAGCAACACGCTGGCAGGCAGACGATCGCGAAGCTTCTGTAGTTTTTCCAAAGCCACGGGCTCGAAGGCCTGGCCGCCGAAACCCGGTTCCACGCTCATCACGAGCACCAGATCGCAGCAATCCAAGGCGGAGTCCAGCGTTTCCAGCGGAGTGTGCGGATTGATGGCAATACCCGCCCCGGCGCCCAAGTCCCGAATTCGCTTCAAGAGCGGCGCCGGCTGCGGCACGGCTTCGATGTGGATGGTGAGACAATCGCCCCCCGCTTGCACGTACCGTTCTACGTAGGCCGCGGGATTGGAGATCATCAGATGCACGTCCAGCGGCAGATCGGTCAGCCGTCGGAATGCCTCGACCATGGTCAGGCCATAGGTCAGGTTCGGAACGAAATGCCCGTCCATCACATCCAGATGCAAAGCCTGGACGCCAGCGTGCTCCAAACGCCGCACCTCTTGCTGCAGGTTGCCAAAATCGCACAGCAACATGGAAGGGAGGATCACCCCCTCTGCTACAGCCTTCTGGCGCAGACGCTCGAACCGAGACGTGCGAACGGAGGTGTCAGCCACGATGGGCAAACGCGGGGTTCAGGAAGAATGGCATCTGCCGGCGATCAAGAATCGAGATAACCCGGAGCTAGCACGGCGGACGTCGAAACAGGGGGGCATTTGACGCCCCAACACAACCCCAATTTTACCAACCACAAAGGGGTGCGTCTGCGCAGAGTGTGTAGATTGTCGCAAGTCACACCCCAGCATGGTCTTGCGTTCTTATACTGCAAGGTGGGCCTACTCCAGATCGTGGCTCTGCGGCAATTCCTCCAGGCCGGAGAGCCCAAATAAGTCGAGAAAGCGGTCGGTGGTATAGTAGCGCACAATCCGCGATTGCTCCACGTCACGCTCGACGCGCAGCAGCCTTCGCCGCACCAGTTGGCTAAGCACGGCGCCGCTGGCAGCGTTGCGCAAGCGAGCCACCTCCTCCGCCGTCAGTGGCTGGTTATAG
>JBGTDH010000439.1:0-2306 GCA_041748435.1 Pirellulales bacterium | reverse complement strand
ATTCTGGCGTTGCAGATGCGGCATCGGGGAACTGATTTCCCCGGGGGCATAAATGGCGAGCCGCCAACCGTATCGCGGCAACTCGTATCAGCGTGCGTGTCAGCGACCGTGATCAGGTGCATAATGTATTCCGTAAGGTCTCGAGGGGATAACCACTCTTCGTCACTTCCGTGTGCTGTTGGCCGAGTTCGGCCGCCAGAGGGCGATGCCGGCGGCGAACATCGTGGCGCCGAGGCATGCCGGGGCGAGATGCACGAAGTTGTTGTAGCCGACCGCCGGGTGAATGCCGATGGCGGTTCCGAAGCCGGCGAGGCCCGTGATGAGCACTGCTTCCCACAGGTTCCGCGATGCACGACCGCACCAGATGCAGAAGAACATCGTCAGGCCGCAACAAGCGACGCCGCCGCCAAATCCCGCCCGGTCGTGAGCGATGAGCGGGATCAGCCGCGCGTTGATGTCGTGAATCTGCTGCCGGGTCATCTGCATGAACTCCAGATCCTGCGGCACAAACACCGTGGTCATGCCCAAGGTCATAATGATCGACCCGCCCACGAACAGACTCGCGGCAGTCACGAGCAACAGGATGCGGCCGCAGCCGCTGAGCGAGTGCCAATCCAACGGCTCGCCGGCGTGCAATAAGACCGCGATTGATATCGGATGCGGCAGCAGCGCGCGAGTTTTCACCATGCCTAACAGGAAGCAGGGTAAAAGCGTCAGTGTCGCCAGGCCGTGCCAGGTGTCGAGATAGCCGTAGCCAAAGTAGGTGAGAAAGCTGCCGAAACCGATGGCCCCGCTGACGACGAGCAGCCACCAAGCCCAGGCTTCGCCTCGCGCGAGCGGAAACGCCGCCAGCCAGAGGTACAGAATGCCCACGCCAAAAATGGCGCCGCCAAACGAGACGCGGTCGTGAATCATGAAGTGAACGATGCGGCACTCTTCCAGACTGCACAGCTCATCCGGCGTCATGCCCAGGTAGGCCACGTCGTGCGGGAGGAAGTGTCCCGTGGCCGAGAGAAAGAACGCAAACAGCCCGGAGCCCACCAAGGCCAGGCCCGTCAAGCTGATGAGCGATCGGCCATCGCCCACCAGACCCGCCCACAGCCGCGGCTCGTGCGATGACGTTGGAGCGTTCAAGCCGTCGGAATGGTGGGGCGCGGGGAGCGGCATAGGACTACGAGTACAACCGCACCCGATCGCGCGACGCAACCGAGCGCGTTATACCGGTTCCAGGCCGGTCATGGTGGTGGTGCCGGTGGAGAAGCGGGACCGCTCCAGTCCCGTCTGCTGCAACAGGGAAACGTACAGGTTGGGCAGGGGGTAATTGTTCTGGGAATCGAACGCCAGGTGCTGGCCATGGCGGAAGCCGCCGCCCGCCACCAGCACGGGCATGTTGCGGTTGTTGTGACTGGAGGCGTTGCCCAGGTTCGAGGTGAGCAGCACGGCGGTGTGATCCAGCAGGCTCGCGCCGTGATCTTCGCTGCCGGCCAGTCCGCGGAGAAAATCTCCCCACGCGCCGATGATGGCGGTTTCGACCAGAGCGAGCTGGTCCAGCTTCTCGTCGTCTTGGCCATGATGGCTCAGTGAATGGTAGCCCTCTTCGACTCCGGGCAGCGGCACCACGCCGCCGGAACCCCCCAGGTGCAGTGTGACGAACCGTGAAGAATCGGTGGCCAGCGCTAAGCGTACGACATCGGACATGAGTTTCTGGCGCCCCACGAAATCGTTGGGATTGCCGATGTCGATCGGCCGCGGCACGCTGACCTTGGGCTTGGGACGATTGACCCAGGCTTCGCTCTCCGAAAGCCGCCGCTCCAACTCGCGCACGCTGGTGAAGTAACTGTCCAGCCGATCCCGGTCTCCGGCGCCCAGCCGCCGCTGCAGAGAACGGGCATCGTCGGCCACGAGGTCCATAATGCTCTGCCCCTCTTGTGCCCGCCGCGCTTGCTTCGCGCGGTCGGCGGGAGAGTCGTCGACGAACAATCGCGTGAAGAGCCTCGCGGGAGAATCTTCCGCGGGAATCATCGCGCCGTTCTCCGTGTAGGAGGGGCTGTTGGAACCGGACAGCCCCAACACCAGCGACGGGAACCGCGTCCGATCTCCCAAGTGCCGGGCCAGCAGTTGATCCAGTGAGATGGTGTTCTTCGACTGGGCCGACGCGCTCATCGGCGCGGCGGTGAGCATGCTGGCTTCCGCCCGATGTCCGCCGGAGACGCCAGGGTGCGACGTGCCGGAGATCACCGTGAAGCTCTCGCGCAGATCTTGCAGTTGCTCCAGATAGAGCGAGGGATGATAGTCGCGCCCGGCAT
>JBGTDH010000438.1:0-3033 GCA_041748435.1 Pirellulales bacterium | reverse complement strand
TGGGCTCGTCAGACAGCGACCTCTCCTCTAAATCGTCGGGGAGGGCGGCGGCCGACGGCTTGCTTCCCAAGCCGACTGAGATCCGGCCGGTACCGAACATCGGCGCCGAGCCCCCCGCCGAACAACGCCACTACCGCAGCTTCTGGCTGTGGGTGATGTGCCTGACGGGCGTCGATTACTTCAGCACGCTCGGCTATCAGCCCTCAATCGCGTTTGAGGCTGCCGGTCTGCTGGCGCCACTGGCCACGGTCGTGCTCGTGCTCGTGACTCTGCTGGGAGCACTGCCCGTTTACAGCTACGTGGCCTCGAAGTCTCCCCACGGCATGGGCTCGATCGCCATGCTGGAGCGGCTGGTCCACGGTTGGACGGGCAAGGCCCTGGTGCTGGTGCTGCTGGGCTTCGCCGCCACCGACTTCGTGATCACCAAGACCCTGTCGGCGGCGGACGCCGCGGAGCACGTGGTGCATAATCCTATGTGGGTACACGCGCCCGCATTCTTGCGCGTCTGGACGGAAGACCATCAGCGCATGGCGGTCACCATGTTCCTGCTGGTGGCCTTAGGCGCGATGTTCATGCGAGGCTTCCGTGAGGTCATCGGACTGGCCGTCGTGATCGTGACCGTGTTCCTGCTACTCAATGCCCTGGTGATCGGCAGCGGACTGGTGTACCTGGCGATCCATCCGGAGCGCCTGACCCACTGGTTCGAGCAACTGGCCAGCGGGCACTGGCATTTGCAGGAATCGCCCCTGTCCGGCAGCGGCTGGCCGACGCTCATCGCCGTGTGCCTGCTGATTTTTCCCAAGCTGGCGTTGGGATTGAGCGGATTCGAGACCGGCATTGCCGTGATGCCGCTGATTCGTGGCAACGCCAAAGAGGGCCGCACGCCCTTGCAAGACCGCATTCGCAACACGCGCAAGCTGCTGCTGACCTCCGCGAT
Organism: Pirellulales bacterium; assembly: GCA_041748435.1. GTDB lineage: Bacteria > Planctomycetota > Planctomycetia > Pirellulales > JBGTDH01 > JBGTDH01. The sequence goes on along the minus strand of JBGTDH010000438.1, from coordinate 2,096 downwards.
CATCATGTCGGTGTACTTGCTGGGCTCCTCGCTCGTGACGGCCACTCTGATCGAGCCGTCGGCGCTGCTGCGCGTGGAATCGGGAGACGTGCCCGTCCACTCGCTAGAAGAACCAGCGGCGGCCAACCGCGCGCTCGCCTACCTCGCGCATGGAGTAGGACCGGTCCGGATCAACCCGCTGTTCGGAGAGATCTTCGGCACGATCTACGATATCAGCACGGTCTTGATCCTGGCCTTTGCGGGGGCCAGCGCCATGGCGGCGCTGTTGAACCTCGTGCCCCAGTATTTGCCCCGCTATGGCATGGCGCCGGAATGGAGCCGCGTGGTGCGCCCCCTGGTGTTCTTGTTCACCGCGGTCAACCTGTTTGTTACCTGGTACTTCAATGCCGATGTCAGCGCGCAGGGCAGCGCCTACGCTACCGGCGTGCTGGTGCTCATCTCCAGCGCCGCCGTCGCCACGGTGATCGATCAATACCGATCCCGCACCGGCAGCCCGCTCTCCCGGATCCGTTGGCCCTACGTGCTGATCATGCTGGTGTTCTTCTACACCACGGCGGCGAACATGATCGAGCGCTCCGACGGATTGAAGATCGCCAGTTGCTTCATCCTGGCGGTGATCGTCACTTCCACCGCGTCCCGTTTGAAGCGCAGCACCGAGCTGCGCTTCGGCGGCTTCGAGTTTAAGGACCAGCATTCCCGCTTCTTGTGGGACACGCTCAAGCATCTGGAGTTTCCGGTGCTGGTTCCTCATCGTCCCGGCACGCGCGGCCTGGCGGCGAAGGAAGCCAGCATTCGCGCGCGGCACCGCCTGTCGGATGATGTGCCGATCGTGTTCGTCGAGGCGGGCCTGGGCGATCCGAGCGAGTTTCAGCACAATCCGCTGTTGGAAATTGTCGAGTCGGAAGGCCGCTTTGTGCTGCGCGTGATGCGCTGCGCGTCGGTCGCGCATGTGATCGCCACCATCGCCCTGGAGCTCTCCAAAGTTGGCAAGCCGCCGGAGATTCACTTCGGCTGGTCGGACGAAAGCCCGCTCACGGCCAGCGCCGGGTTCCTGTTGTTCGGCGAAGGCAACGTGCCCTGGCTGGTGCGCGAGCTGATCCGCAAATCCGAGCCCGATCCCGCGCGTCGCCCCCACGTGATTATCGGCTAAAGGTTCGTAGTGCCGGCTTCAACCCGAGGAACCTCCTGAAGGCGGGACTACGAACGGGGCTTACAATCGCAGTACGCTATTGCCGCCCAGGCGGCGAATGAGACGCCGCATCTCGAGCACGCTCACGGTGGCCAGCACTTGCGGCGTGGGCAGTCCGCTGGCGGCCACCACGCGATCGATGCTCGTGGCCTGCGTGTCGATGGCGGCCAGCACTTGCTGCTCCAGCTCGTTGAGCAGCAGCTCCGCCGGATGGTGAATCGTCTGGCCATCGGCTTTCGTCGCGGCGGCCACCAGCGGCGAAAGTTCCTCGATCACGTCGTCGGCCGTTTCGACCAGCTTCGCGCCGTCGCGAATCAGCCGATGGCAGCCGTGCGACATGCGGCTATCGACGCGGCCCGGCACGGCGAACACCTCGCGCCCTTGCTCCGTCGCATGGCGAACCGTAATCAAGGCGCCGCTGGCCAGTGCGGCCTCGACCACAATCACCCCCAGAGACATCCCGCTGATGATGCGATTGCGCTGCGGAAATACGCCCGCCAGCGGTTCACCACGCGGCGGGGATTCGCTGAGCACGGCGCCCTGCGCGGCAACTTGCTCGGACAGGATGCGATGCTCCGGAGGATAGATATTCAGCACGCCGCTGCCCAGCACGGCAATCGTGCGGCCGCCGGCCGTTAAGGCCCCACGATGGGCCGCCGCATCGATGCCGCGCGCTAACCCGCTGATAATGGTTAGCCCCGCGCGAGCCAGACTGCCCGCCAGGCGCTCCGCCTGCGCCAGCCCGTATTGCGTGGCATGCCGCGAGCCGACAATGCCCACGGCCATCGCGTCTTGCGGCAGGAGGCTGCCCTTGCAGAACAGCAAGCCGGGCGGGTCCTCGATTTCCTGGAGCGCTCGCGGATAAGGAGCGCGGCCTTCCAGCAGCAGCTCGATGCCATGCTGCCGG
>JBGTDH010000437.1:0-6347 GCA_041748435.1 Pirellulales bacterium | reverse complement strand
GTGCATCCCGCCGTAGCCTCCGTCATCGATCGGCCGCCCGCCGCGCTGGGACCCGCGGCGTATTGGCTTCGCGCGACGCCGGATTGGGGCACGTTCGATGTCTTGCATTGCCCCACGGCCCGCGCTCCGTTCTGGCGTCGGCCTATTCGCACAAAGCTGGTGATGACAATTCACGACGTCGCGCCGCTGGCCTGGCCAGCGGGTCACGATCTGGCGTATCGATGTGACTATCGCCACCTGCTGCCACGTTGGATTCGCCAGTGCGACGCCATCATTGCCGATAGCCTGGCCACACGCCGTGATCTCACGCGCTTCTATGCTCTGCGTGAAGAGCAGGTAGACGTCGTTCCGCTGGGACCACGCTGCATCATGACGACAGGCAACCCGTCCCTCGCGAAGGACGACTACCTGCTGTGTGTGGGAACACTGGAGCCGCGGAAGAATCTGCTGCGCGTATTGCAGGCGTTTGAAGAAGTCAAGCGCAAGCGGCCCGAGCTGCCGGATCGGCTGTTCGTGGCAGGCCGCATCGGGTGGAAGTCGGCGGCGTTGCAGGCGGCGCTACGGACCGCGCCCGGTCGAGTGGAGATGCTAGGATACGTGGACGATGCCACACTGGCCGACCTCTATCGGCGGGCAAAGGGCCTGGTTTATCCGTCGTTCTACGAGGGCTTTGGCTTGCCCGTGCTGGAAGCCATGTCGCTAGGCTGCCCGGTGATTACGAGCGATCGCTCGTCGCTTCCCGAGGTAGGCGGCAACGCGGTGTGCTACGTCGATCCGGAGAATACGTCCGAAATTGCCGCGGCGATGGAACGAATGCTCACCGAGGAGTCCGCGCGGCAAACACACGCGGCGGCGGGCTTGGCGCGGGCCGCCGAGTTCAGTTGGGATCGCTGTGCTGCGGAGACGGTGGCCGTGTATCGCCGAGTCTTGCAGCGGGCCTAGCATGGAACATCAAGCTTCATCGACACGCGTCTTGCATATCGGAAAGTTCTATCCGCCGTTTGCCGGCGGGATAGAGACATTCCTGCGCGATCTGATGCGTGCGCAACAGCGTCGCGGAGACGTGCCTGGGGCGATCGTGCATCACACGCAATCGTGGCAAGCCTGCCGGCGGGAGGAGATGGAAGGCGTTAACGTGTGGCGTATTAGCACGCTGGGGAAGGCGCTATTCACTCCGATCTCGCCCTCGTTCGCCTGGCGGTTGGGTCAGACCATTCGCGAGTTTCGCCCCGATGTGCTGCATCTGCATGTGCCGAATGTGTCGGCCTTCTGGGCGTTAACCAGCCGCTGCGCGCGGCGCTTGCCGTGGGTCGTGCAGTGGCAGTCGGATGTGATTGCATCGAGTTACAATCGCCGACTGGCAGCCGCGTATCGGATTTACCGTGTGGCGGAGCAGCGTTTGCTGGCCCGCGCCGATGCGGTGATCGTTTCATCGCCTCCTTATCTGGAGAGCAGCCAGCCACTGGCTCCTTGGCGGCATAAGTGCCGAGTGATCCCTCTGGGCCTGGACCGTCGACGCCTGCCCGATCCCACGGTCGAGATGTTGCAGTGGCCGAATCTAACCTGGAAGACACAGCGATCAAGAGTCCTGGCCTTGGGGCGGCTCAGCTATTACAAGGGCTTTGATCTGCTGCTGCACGCGATCGCCGCCGCACCGGAAGTGCAACTGTGCCTGGTGGGCGAAGGGCAGCAGGAGGAGATGTTGCGGTCGATGATTGCGGTGCTCAATTTGGCCGATCGCGTGCAGATGCTCGGGCACATCGCCGATGCACAAGCTCAAGCGCTGCTGGCCACGTGCGACGTGCTGTGCCTTCCCTCGATCGAACGCACCGAGGCGTTCGGCCTCGTGTTGCTGGAAGCCATGCGGTACGGGCGGGCCGTAATCGCCAGCGATATCCCCGGATCCGGACCGGGCTGGATCGTGCGGCACGGCGAGACGGGCCTCCTCGTGCCGCCGGGCGATGTGCGACAACTGGCCGTCGCGCTGACGCGCCTGTCGAACGCTCCTGAACTTCGTCGCGCGCTCGGCGAATCGGGGGCTGCTCGTTTCGAGGCCGATTTCAGCATCGAGCGCGTGGCGGAACAAACGGCCGCGCTTTACGACTCCCTGCTCGACGCTTCCAAAGAACGCAGCCGCTGATCCAGCAGTGCCAGCTCCTGCATTAGCCGCGTGTTGCGGCGGTATTGCCGCGTGAGCGAGACCGAGACAAAGAAGGCGTAGGCATAGATGCCCCCCAGCGAGATGAACAGCACGGCGGTGGGATAGCTCAAGCGCCAGGCGTCGGCGAACCGCATGATCAGGCTGGGGAACGTGCCGCAGATGAGTAAAAGAAACGCGACGAGCATCCACCCAATCGCGTAGCGCTCGCGCAGCTCGCGGCTTCGCACCCAATACAGCGTGAGTAGGAAGGCGCCAACGCCCCCCAGTTGCATCAAGATCTCTGCGTTCACGCCGTTTGCTCCTTTCGCCGAAGAATCTCCACCAGAATGGCCAACGTCACTTTGAGCATGTAGTACACGCTCTTCCACGAGCGAATCGAGCTGGTGCCTCCCTGGCGGGCGTACATGGGCACGCTCACTTCTCCGATCGCCAGCCGATGCCGCAGGCACCAGAACAGCGACTCCGGCTCGGGAAAATCGTCGGGATAGCGCTGGGCGAAGCGCCCCCAGGCGGCCGGTCCCGCACAACGGAATCCGCTGGTCGGATCGGTCACGCGGCTGCCAGATAACATGCCAATCAATCCGCAGAAGAAGCGAATGCCAACGCGCCGCAGAGGCGTGGAGCGGAAGTGCGTTGCCTCTCCCAGAAACCGCGAGCCGATGCACAGATCCAATGCACGACGCTCGCACTCGGCCACCAGGCGGGTCACGCTTTGCGCATCGTGCTGACCATCGGCATCGAACTGGATCACGTAGCGATAGTCGCCGCTTTGGGCGGCGAAGACGTAGCCTGTCTGCACGGCCGCCCCGATGCCGGAGTTCATCGGCAGGTTCACGACGTACATCGTCCGCCGGCTGCCGGCTTGCAGCTCCGCCGCCACGCGGGCCGTGGCATCGGTGGAGCCGTCGTTCACCACCAGCAGCTCGTACTCGTCCGGCAGCGCTTGTAACTGCTCGATCGTGCGCGGCAACGCATGCTCTTCGTTGAACGCGGGCAACACCACAAGCTGTTTCACGGACGTCACCCGGCAGAAGATCGAACGCGAAAAATCGGCAGGCGTTCAATCTATCTCGCCGTTGTAGCCGGACGGTTAAGGCTCCGTTAAAGTTACGCGAAGGTCGGGTTCCATTGCCCAAAACGATACGACTGCGTAGACTAAGGTGTTGTTTCGCTCGAGTTGAGTACTGCATGTCGCGACGTTTGATCAGATTGCTGCTGCTGTTGAGTTACGCCACGGGCCAACTGGCGGCACTGCCCCATGCGCACGCATCGCAATCGAGCGAACACGGGCAGCGACCGCATGTGCATGTCGGCTGGCTTTTTAGCATCCTCGCCGGCCCCGGTGATTCAAGCGCCGATCAGGGGCATTCCCACCAACATGAACATGGTCACCATTCGCATGAGCATTCGGCGTCAGATCCCTTGACATCGATAGCGCCGGTTGGTGACAACCACGACGACGATTCAGCGTATCTGCCTGGCGCGCTCGTGGCGACAAAGGAAGTGCGGGGCGTTGATGCACCCGCCTATGTCTATCAACCGATGGCGGGTGCTCAAGAATCTGGCGACTTGATTGCCGGATTATATCCCATCGCAATTCTGCCCTCGGCGCCTGCCGAGTCCACTCGGGAGCACTGCGCGCTGTACTTGACGCTGCGCACTCTGCGCATTTGATTCTGCTCCCTTCGCCGTCTCTCGCCGCGTGACCAGTTGGTATCAGCCGGCTGACCGCATTTTGCAGGCTCGAAAGGGACTCCCATGCTGCGCACTTTTGGTAGATGGATGGTTGGAATCATCGTCCTGGCACTTGTTGCCGCCGGTGCTTGGGGGCTGCACCTCTGGCAGCGCGGCCCCGACGATACGGCCGTGGAAACGCCTTCAGAACCCGCGACAGGCGCTCCCGTGCAGACCGTGCGACTTACGCCTCAGGCGCAGAAGAACCTCGATCTGGCCTCCGCGCCCGTCAAACGGGAAACCTATTGGCGCACGGTCGAACTGCCGGGCATCGTGGTGGATCGCCCCGGGATCAGCGATCGCGGCGTCGCGGCAACGGTCACGGGGATCGTGACCGAGATCCATGCCCATCCGGGTGACACGGTCGCGCCCCACCAGCCGCTGTTTGCCATCCGGCTGGTCAGCGAATCGCTGCATGCTTCGCAATTGGAGCTCTCGAAAGCCACGCGGGATATCGAGATTGCACAGAATCAGAAGAAGCGATTTTCCGAGGCCGCACAATCGGGCGCCCTCTCGCAGGCGCGGATCATCGAGATCGACAACCAGATTCTCCGGTTGCAAGGAACGGCGGATGCCCATCGGCAGGACTTGAAAGCGCGCGGGTTGACACCGGAGGGAATTGATGCCGCGGCCAAAGGGGAGTTTGTGACGCAGATCACGGTCCAGGCGCCGGGAGAGCAGGCCCCGAAACCTCCTGACGTGGTGCTGACCTCCGGATCGGTGCCCGCGCCCGGACGCCTCCCGTTCAGTTTCGAGCTGCATACGCTGAACGTCCAGCTTGGGCAGCAAGTCCAAGCCGGTGAGATTTTGTGCAGCCTGGCAGATCACCGCTCGCTGATGATCGAGGGCCGGGCCTTCAAGGATGACTTGCCGCTCGTCCAGGACGCGGCCAAGAAGGGCTGGACCGTCGACGTGGAGTATGACCAGACGGCGCGGGGTGATTGGCCGCCGGCGCCGCAGAAGCTGCGCATCCATCATGTGGCCAACACAATCGATCCGGAAAGCCGCACGTTTGCGTTCTACCTGCTACTGGAGAACCAGTGGCAATCTTACGAGTACGACGGCGAGCCGCGGCTGCTGTGGCGGTTCCGGCCGGGCGACCGCATGCGCCTGCGGGTAGCGGTCGACAAACTGGAGAACGTGTTCGTCGTGCCGCGAGAGGCGGTTGTGCGCGAGGGGCCGGAGGCGTTTGTGTTCCGGCAGAACGGCGACTTGTTTGAGCGTTTCAGCGTGCATGTACTGCACGAAGACCGACTGCACGTGGTCCTGGCCAACGATGGCAGCGTGCGGCCCGGCTCGTACATTGCTCAGCACTCGGCGGCCTCTCTGAACCGAGTGCTCAAGGCACAGGCCTCCAGCGGCATGCCGTCCAATCTGCACGTCCACGCCGACGGCACCGTCCACGCAGCCCACTAAGGAAGTTTGATCATGTTGAACGCCGTTATCCGCTTCTCGCTGCGATACCGCATGCTGGTGCTGGTCCTGAGCATGACGCTGCTGGTCTACGGCGGCTATCTGGCTACCACGCTGCCCATCGATGTGTTTCCCGATCTGGATCGCCCGCGCGTCGTGATTATTACGGAGTGCCCCGGCCTGGCGACCGAGGAAGTCGAGATGCTGGTGACGCAGCCGATCGAGATTTCCTTGCTGGGGGCCAACGGAGTGCAGGCCGTTCGCAGCCAGACCACGGCTGGCTTGAACGTGGTGTACATCGAGTTTGATTGGACGACCGACGTGCGCGCGGCCCGGCAGATCGTGCAGGAGCGGCTGACCACGCTGCAAGGCGTGTTGCCGGAGAACATTCGCCCGCAGATGACACCGACCGCGTCGATCATGGGGCAGATCGTGATTGCCGGCATGTATCGGCAGCGCGGACCGCGCGGGGGCGAGCTGGTTCCAATCGAGAAAACGGGCCTCTTGGCGGAACTCGCCTCGAGCGAGAGTCTCGCGCCAGATATTCGCGTGTGGCGGCCTGTGCAGCGGCGCGACATCTCAACCTGGGAAGCCGTCACGGTCGAACGCGCCGAATGGAAACTGCCGGTCCAGAGTCCCGGCATTCCCTCGGATGAGAACCGCGTGGCCCTCGTCACCTTTGGCGGCCGCACGCACCAGGTAGGCTTTCCGACCGCCGAACAACAGCAAATGGCCCTGCGATCCCTCGCCGATTGGGTTGTACGTCCGCGATTGCTGAAGATTCCCGGCATCGCGGAAGTCTTCATTCAAGGCGGCGACCGCAAGCAGTACCAGGTGCTCATCGATCCGACCGCGCTGTTGGATTACGACGTCACGCTCCAGCAAGTGGAGACGGCCATCCAGGAAAGCAATATCAACTCCAGCGGCGGCTTTGCCGTCCAAGGGGAGACGGAGCGGCCGATCCGCGTGCTGGGACGCCTGGGTCCGGAATCGCCGCGCGTGCTGCAAGAGCTGCGCGACGTGCCGGTGAAGCACACGC
>JBGTDH010000436.1:0-3461 GCA_041748435.1 Pirellulales bacterium | reverse complement strand
CGCCAGCAATCGAGCCAACAACTCGTGACGCTGCGCCGCATCAAGCACTTGCGTGGAAGTCAGGCGCTCCAGATCGGCCGTGACGTGGGCGGCCCAATCGGCCGTGGACTGAGAATCCCGCAAACGAGCCAACAGCGCCAGCAACGAGAGCGGCCTTCGCCAAGGCGAGGGGTTCGACGAAGGGGGCAGGATTTCGGTCGCGGCCGGTGCATTCGGAGGACCCAGGTCCAGAGCCGGCAGCGGGCTCTCGATACTCTCTAGCCGGGCCGGCGTAACGGCCAGCGCCATCTCCGTCACAGGCGGAGCCACGGCAGCAGCAGATTCGGGGAACGATTGCCACTCGCGCGCCAGCGATGGCAGCGGAACATCGAGCCGCAACACCCTGTGATCCGGCATGCCGTCCGCGTACCTCGCGTTTGCATCAATCTCCGGCGGCGCTGCGAGGGGCAGCGACGTCAGCGCCAAGCCGCAGAGTTCGCTGGTGCGGTTGCCCGCAATGCTCCCGGCGTCCTCCGGCGGGGCCAGATAAGAGCCAAAACGGAAAGGAATCCAGAAACTGGCCGAAAACAGTGCTCCATACGCAATCAAGTACGCCGAAGCTCGCAGTGTGTTCGACAGCCGCATGGAGTTCAGCCCTGGGAGAAACGAGCGTGTTCTGGAAGTATCGGAAATTTGCGGCCGGCGAGGGAACTAGCACTCCCCGGCAAGCACTCGGATTTAAGGAAATTGGTTCGGCAACGTTCTCAATCCAGCGGTGATGCCGGGCATGTTCGATAGGCCTGTCCATCCTGTTAGGAAAGCCGGGCAAGCTGACTCAACTTGCACGATTGGGTACTTCGATCGAGATTGCGATTCCTCTTGGGTCGCAAACCAGGAATTGTTAACTTCTGCCTACGCTTGTCACTCATCACGCAACCGGCGAGCCAACGTGAAGAATAGTGCGGATGCCTCTGTGGCTTGGATTCTGTGGTTCGTGCTGTGCGCGGCTTCCGTGGGATTCGTGCTGCGCTTCGGATTTCCGCTGCCCTACGCCGATGAGATGGAGCTTGTACCCTACGCGTTCGGCGAGAGCGCCGTGACGCTTAAGTGGCTCTGGTCGCCGCATAACGAGCATCGGCTCTTGTTGCCGCGGCTGTTGTACCTGGGACTACTGCGACTTACGTCGGGCGAACTGCGCTACGCCGCGCTGTACAACACCGCCGTGCTGGCTGCAGCCTCCGCCTGGCTGATGCTCGTGGCCCGTCGCGTGCGCGGTCGGACCCGTTGGTGGGACGCATTCTTCCCGGCAGTGCTGCTGCATTGGTCGCACGCCATTAACCTGCTGTGGATCTTTCAATCGGCCTTTGCCACTGCGGTGGCGCTGACGTGCGTGCTGTTGGGCCTGGTCGTGACTGCCGGCCCGCGGTTAAGCGTGAAGAGAGGAATCGGCGTGTCGATCTGCCTGACCCTCCTGGCGTTGTGCGGCGCCAACGGAGTTGTGCAGGTGCCGGGAATGTGCGGCTGGTTATGCTACGCCGCCGCGGGACGATGGCGCGATGCCCGCGGGTCGGCCATCGCGCTGTTGCTGCTGGCCGCAGTTCCGGCCGTGTTGCTGGGGCTGTATTTCGTCGATTTCGAGCGTCCCACGCTCAACGAAACCGCTGCTCCCAGCTGGCTGGCGAAGGCCGCGACCAGCCTGGAGATGCTCGCCGCCAGCCTGGGAGCGATCGCACGCGAAACCTGGCCTGTCTCCGGCGTGCTGGCGCTCGCAGTTGTCGGTGCGTGCGGTCTCGGCTTGGTACGCTCGTGGCGCGATCGCCCCGACGAGAGGCTCGCCACGTTCGGTCTGACAGGCCTGCTGTGTGGGCAACTCGCCTTGGCGGTGGGCATCGGCTGGGGGCGGGCAGCCTTGGGAAGCGAAGCCGGGCTTACCGGCCGATACCTGCTCTTGGGCGCACCCCTGGCATGCTTGGCCTATCTACTGGCTCTCTCGCGGGCTGATTCCTTAACCGATGCGTTTGCGAAAACCGCCACGGGTAAGCAGCGGCTGGTCGTCGTCCTGGCTGCGCTGCTGTGTGTGACCTGGGTCATTAACATGCGCAAGGGTTTGCGAGATGCGCAGGACCTGGATGCAAAGTTCTCGGCCCTCACGGCCGATATTCGCCAGGGTCTTATGCCCGTGGGACTCGCCTGCCGCCATTGCTTTCTGTATCCGTTGGAGCACGTGCTGGCCATCCGCTTGGAGTCTTTGCGCCGCGCCCAGTTCGGCGCGTTTGCAGCGACGACTGCGGAGGGTAAGCTTCGCAGCGCGAGCGTGTTGACGCTGGCCATCCCGCCGGCGGACGCAAGTCAATTGGGCGAGATCAAGTTTGCTCTGTCCCCCGGTCAAGAGCTGTGCCGCGTCGATCTCCCCATCAGCCGGCCGCGGCGGGGAGAGTCCTGGCCCGCGCTCCACTGGGCACTCGTGCGAAGAGAGGGCACCGCATCCGCATGTCAGCGGCAGGGACAGGTTGATCTCGCGCTGGCCAGCTATCATCGTTTTGTACGCCTGCAATTCGAGCCGGTTGCGGGAGGCGGGGAGTTTGAGGTGACATTTCACGCGGCTACCCCAGAAGCAGCCCTGCACGGCGCACCAGGCGGCTTACTCCCCCCGCTCGCGGGCTTGCGGCCCGCTCCCGGGCTGAAAGCATTCTTGTTCGTGCAGCCAGCGTCACATCTTGCCCAACCGGCCGAGACGATGCGGCGGTAAGTCTCGGCTCAAGCCGTTGCCAAGGGCACGTCGATCCAGAGTGTGTGATGATCCCGCTGCGCGCAGGCGTTGCGCCGACCCGCAACTATGTGTCCGACCGATGCCGTTGACGTTTCGATTGCCCGTTGTGCTGCTGCTTTCCGCGCTGGGTGCTGCGCCGGCTCCAGAGCCGCTGGCCACTCGGCAGACGGCGTTCAGCATTCCCTTCCGGCTGGATGCTCCGCTAAACCAGGTTCAGCGTCCGATGGAAGTGCAGTTGTACGTCTCGACCGATCGGGGGGGCGCGTGGAAGCTGCATAGCAGGGTCCCCGCCGCGCAAGGCCGGTTCCCGTTCAAGGCCGAGAAAGACGGCGAGTACTGGTTCCTGGTGCGCACCAAGGACAACACCGGTCGGCTGCTGCCCAGCAAGCCGAACACGCCCGAGATGCAGGTGCTGGTCGATACGGCCTCGCCTTCGCTGGAGCTCACGGCCACGCGTGGCGACGCCGGCGAAGTGATTATTCGCTGGCGAGCCACCGATCCCAACCTGCAGCCACAAAACCTGAAGCTCGATTATCAGGCCAAGGGCGCGGCCGATTTGTGGCAATCGATCGCCATTGATCCGCGCCGCACGCAAGTTTTGTCCGGCTCGTGCCTGGGCGAAGTCACGCTGTGGGCCCAAGAGACGGTGGAGACGCTCGTCGTGCGCGGAGAAGTGACCGACCGGGCCGGCAATCTGGCGGTGTCTCAGAAA
>JBGTDH010000435.1:0-2309 GCA_041748435.1 Pirellulales bacterium | reverse complement strand
GTGAGCCGGCGGCGGCGCGGGGTCGCGGCAATCTGAGCCTTTTCCAGGCTCCAATCAATGCCCTTGGGAAGCGGCGGGGGCTCGCCGTCCGGATGACCGGCGACATCATCTTCATCAAACGCGGCGGCCGAGAGCCGTGGCGGGTTGGCCGGCTCGGCGGCACCCTTCTGGCCGACAAGCAAGCTGAGCAAAAGCAAGGTAGCGTGCATCGGAGCTGCTTCGGAAGTTCGAGGGATGCGCGGTGGCTGACAAACGCCGCGCGATGGTCCATAATTCTAATCGATCGTCGATCGGGGCCGGGAGTCTATTTTGCGGGCTCCGGCCAACTTTGGTTCCAGATCTCTGCGACCGAGTGAGGAGACTCTCTATGCGTTGCCGCGGCGTGCGAGGCGCCACTACGGCCGATGCCAATGCGCGCGAAGACATCTTGCGCGCAACGCGGCAGTTGCTGGCGCTAATGATTCGGCAGAACGGCATTCAGGCCGACGACGTGGCGAGCGCGCTATTCACCACCAGCCCGGATCTCAATGCCGAGTTTCCCGCCTTGGCCGCCCGGCAACTGGGGTGGCTGGACGTGCCGCTGATGTGCGGACACGAGATGAGCGTGTCGGGCGCGCTGCCGCGTTGCATTCGCGTGCTCCTCAACTGGAACACGGAGCGCTCGGCACAAGAAATTCAGCACGTGTACATCAAAGAGGCGGTGCAGTTGCGGCCCGATCTGTCGAAGCTGCCGCCCGTGGATTGGGAAGAACTGGAAGCCTGGATCTCCGGACACTGCGCGGCTCACAAGCCTGGCGGCCCGAAATGATGCTCTACCTGTACGCGTACCTTCTGCCGCTGGTGCTGCTGGGTCTGGCCTCGGGCCTGATCTATTGGCAGGTGCGCCAGTGGCGGGATTTTCAGCAGGACGAGCCGGCCGCGGAGGAACTGGAGTTCCACCGGCGTCAATTGCGGCGTCGCACCCAGACCAGCTTCCTGCTCGGCTTGTTGGCCGTGGGTCTGTGGGCCGGTCAACTCATTCCGAGCCGGGAGCATCCGAACCTGTTCGTCGTCTTCTGGCTGGGCATGCTGCTGTTGCTGGCTTGGATTGTGCTGCTGGCCCTGGGCGATCTACTGGTCGGGCGTCAGCACGTGGCCCGTTTGCGTCACGATCGCCGCATCGCGGAAGCCCGGCTGACTGCCGAATTGAATCGCCTGCGCACGAAGATTCCCACCGCGGACGATGGCAACGAACAACCGGCCCCGCAGCAGCAGTAACCGCACGACGCATGGATCTACGAGAAAGCCGCTTGAATGCGATTCGGCCGGGTGCGCGGCATCCCTGGGAGTTGGCTCGGCTGGAGGTTGTCACGCGGCTGCTGAACCAGCGGCCTCGCGGCGCGCAGCGCGCGACAGGCTTCCCGCGCGTTGTGCTCGATATCGGCTGCGGCGATGCCTTCGTGGCAGAGCAACTCTCGCATCGTTACCCGGAGACCCACTTTGTGGCGGTGGATACGGAGTTGGAAGACGAGACGCTGGCGGCGTTGGGGGAACGCCTGTCTCATCGATCCATCTCCTTCTTCCGCACGTTGCAGGAAGCGGTCCAAGCGGAAGCCGCTAAGGCCGACGTGGTGCTGCTGCTGGACGTGATCGAGCACATTGAAGACGACGTGGGATTTCTGGCGGGGCTGCGCGCTTGCCCGCTGATTACGTCCGAAACGCTGTTCGTGATTACCGTGCCTGCGTACCAGCGGCTGTTCTACTCGCACGACGTGTTCCTCGGACACTTTCGCCGCTACGATCGGGCGCTGCTGGAAAGCCACTTGCGCCGCGCCGGCTACCAGATCGAGCAGTCCGGCGCCTTTTTTCTTGGCCCACTGTTGCTGCGCACGCTCCAGGTCTGGCGGGAGCGCAACGCCGCCAGCAAGGAAGCCATCGGGCTGGCAGGCTGGCGCGGAGGAGCGGCAGCCACGCGCTTGCTGCGGTTGTTGTTGCTCCTGGACTTTTCTTGTTCCCGCATCTTGCGACGTCTGGGCGTGAGTCTTCCCGGCCTGTCTCAGTACGCGCTATGCACAACATCTGCCTCGTAGTTCCCTGCTACAACGAAGAGCGACGGCTGGATGCGCCCGCCTTCGAACGCTTCCTGCAAGCCTGCCCGCAAGTTTCGTTGTGCTTTGTAAATGATGGCAGCCGCGATCAGACCCTGGCCGTGCTTCAAGCCTTGCAGACCGTGCATCCAGAAAATGTCGTGGTGCTCAGTCTGGACGCCAATGTGGGAAAGGCGGAAGCCGTGCGGCAAGGAATGCTGCGGGCCCATGCCTGGCGCGCGT
>JBGTDH010000434.1:0-4743 GCA_041748435.1 Pirellulales bacterium | reverse complement strand
AACTGCGTGCTGATCTGCGTCTCAATGCGGCCCGTTTGCAACTTGACGATCAGGCCCGGGTCGATCGTCAGACTGGCGTCGGTGCGGGCCACCAGGGTCGGCACGCCGCCCACGTTCGTCTCCAACCGGCCGCCTACGTTGCCCTGGAGAATCAACGCTTGTGTAATGATGTGCGTGATATCGGTGTCGTCGAAGCGGCCCGCCACGGTCAGCCGATCGATCGGGCTGTTGTTCACCACGCGAATGCGAACAAACAGCCCGTTCAGGCTGTTATCCAGCACCGTCAGACGCTGCATCACAGCGCCCGGCGACGGCACAAAGTCGCCGTTGCCCACCGATCCCACCAGGGTGAACGACGTGGGGCTGCTCACGGCGACGGTGAAATCGCCGTTGGCGGCCAGATTGCCTTGCACGCCGCTGATGCGAACGCGCTGGCCGCTGGCCAGGCCGTGAGGCGAGCCCGTGGTGATGCCGATCGGAATCGAGTTGGATGCACCGACAACGCTGACCTGCGCCCCGATAATCAGCGTCGACAGCGTGTTTCCGTGAATGTCCGGACCCACGCGGTCGTAGTCGGCCGTAAAGGCGGTTCCGGGCGTGTTGTTGAAGAACTCGCTTTCCAGGAAGCTGGGCAAATCGGCCGACATGGCCGCGTTGGCACTGCCCACGATGGTGTTGTTCGTGATCGTGGGGCGGGCCTGAATCATATGGATCGGATTGAACGTCGTGGGAACGGAGTTCACCGTCACCGTGCCGCCGCCGAAGCGTAGGTCGGCCTGATTCACGTAGTTCAAGAAAATGCCTTCGCGCTCCAGCACGCGTCGCGTGGGCGAGGCAGAATCCTCATCGTTGCGGAAGATCAAGCCGCCCCAATCGCCGGCGGAGGCAAACGTGGGGAAGCTCGGCTCGACATCCAGACCCAGGGTCTCGTCGCGGGTGGAGGTGAACAGCACCGGCAGTCCTGGGAGGCCCAGCACCTGCAAGTGGCCTTCGCTGCGATTGATGCCTTGGGCGGAGCTACCCGCCTCGATATTGGAGCCGCGCATCTTAAACACGGCGCCCGCATCGATCATGACGGTCACGCCGCGCGGAATTTCCAGCGTCCGGCCATCGGCCAGGGTGGCGCCAAAGCTGTTGAACCCGATGGCGTAGGGCTGCGCGTCGGCGATGGTATTCAGATCGCCATCGGTGCCGCCATTGCCCACAATGCGCACGATGCGTCCGGGAGTGGCCACCGCGGGCGCCAACGCCAGATCGATCTCGTTGAAGGGCAGGGCCAAAGAACCGTTGCCGCCGGCGGGGGCAGCCTTATCGACGACAATTGTGTTGGCTTCCGTCGCTACCTTGAACCAGAAGTTGAAGGCGCCCCCGGCGCGGCCATCGCCGTCGCCATCCAGCGCACTGCCGGAGACATCCACAATGCTTTCCAGGGGGAGCGGATCGCGGTCAAAAACCATCCGCAATTGATACACGCCCTGGGTGGTGCCGCCGAAGCCGCTGTCTTCAATCACCGGATCGTAGGTGGTGTTGCCCGTGCTGGTGACGCCGACATAGTAGCGGCCAGTCCCCAATCGCAACTGCACGCGGGAGTCTTCGCTGAAGTAATCGTCGTTGCGGGCCAGAACCTCGCGCACGTTGGCGCGCACGTCCAACTCGGCATTACCGCCGGAGGTCACGTTGGCCAATCCGCGAATCTTGACCAGGTCGCCAACGGCCTCGGCCCGCACGGCCAGGGGCGTGGAGGGGTTCGCGGCGGCGGCATTGATGGCCTTGGCCATGCGTTGCGCGATCGCGGCGGCGGATTCCCCGGTAAGGAACGGAACGGCTTGGCCGAACGAAACGCTATCGTCCGAGTCCAGCTCAAACGTGATCGGAGCATTGATGCCATCGTCGACAACGAACAGCGCGCCATCCAGCGAGACGGTTCCGCCATTCAGGGCGCTAATCGTGCTGTATTCTTCAAACAGCGACAGCGCGGAATCGAGGAAGCTGCTGTTAGCGAGCCGTTCCGCGGTGATCTCGGCCGTGAACACGCCTGTCTCGTTCACTTGGAACTGGTAGAGATCAATGTCCTTCGCCTCGGGCCGGTACAGGTGCTGCCCGTGGATAATGTCATGGTCGCCGGGGAACACGCGTTCGCCCGTGTTGCCGAACGAGCCGGGAATCGTGCCGGAGTTGACGGTCAGATCGGGCAACTCGGTGGCAAGCCCCAAGCCCAGGGCGATTCCGATTTGTTGCATGGCCAGGGTGAAGAAGAAGCCGCCGAACTCGCTGTTGCCAAACGGTTCCTGGAGATCGAGCACCACGAGTGAAGAGTTGGCGATGCCCAGAATTCCGCCGGGACCGTTGGTGGCTATCGGATTGATGGCGCGTAGATCGCCTACGGCAATGGTAATGCCCTGGTTGGCGGTTTCCGCGAACTGGACGCCCAGATACTGGCTGTAGAACTCGAAAATCTCCCGCACACGCTGCGGCTGGCTGCCGGTGATGCCGTTGGAAAGCTGGTTGCCTTGGGGATCAAATCCGTAGTTGTTCTGGAAGTTATAGAAGATGGTCGAGATGCCCTGCGTCGAATCGGCCCCGGTGATCAGGTGATTCTCCGCCGGAATATCGCGGTGGCCGGGCTCGTCGGCGCCGCCCGGGAAATCCAGGTTAAAGGGCTGCGCTTCGATGGCGGCGTTAATCACCACCGTCGATGTCCCCGAAGAGCCGGAGAGCGCGCCCACTGCGTGAGCCGTGGCAAAGCTGGAGCCAGGGTCGAGGCCCGGAACAATCTGGAAGGGCGTGAACGGATTGATGACATCGGGGGGTGTATCGATGTCTCCCACGCGCAGCCGATACGTGCCCGCGCCGGTTGGAAGCAAGGCCAGGTCGCTGGCAAACGTCAGCGTGGTCTTCGCCAACGCCGGATCGTATACGGCGCTAATCGGCAGAAACGCCTGATCGTCGTTCGTCGTCGCCGTGTCGTTGGTGAACAGCAACTGGAAGAATGCCGGATTCTGCGCCTGGATCGGATCCAGCGGATCGTTGGAGTTGAAGTAGACTTCGATCTGATCGCGAGCCTGCGCCAGTGTCCCGCCGGTGCGCGTAATCGGCTGCGGCACCACCCCCAGCACTTGCGGCGGCAGCTCCAACTCGAAGTCGCTGCTGGTGTCAACGCCGCTGTTGTAAGCGTCGCCCGCAATGTTGCGCAGCGGCGCCGTGCCGCTGCCGACAATCGTCACGCGATACAGATCGTCTTGCAGCGCCGAGGGAAAGCGCACGATGACTTCATTATCGCGATCGCCGATGCCCACGAATCCGGGCCGGCCGGGATCGAAGGGCACAAGCAACTGATCGTTGCCGTTGCCGAACACGCCGTCCACGCTGCGCGTAATCTGAATTGCGTTCAGCGAGGTGGAATCGAGCGTCTGACCGTCGGTAAACCGGAAGATCAGCTCGTTGGGCGAAACATTCAGCGGGGTTCCGCTTAGCAGATCGGCCCCTTCATTGGGAAGGATCGACTGCAACTGCGGCCCGGCCATTAAATGGCGAGGCTCCAGCGGCTCCATCAAAAACTTCCGCAACTTGCGGTTTTGGGGTTGCAGTTCGCGACGCTCACTGCCGGTCCGACGCCTCTTCAACTTTGACCAAATGGGCTTAAACCCCATGAGTCAATCTCCTCTTCCGCTGTAAGAACGCTTGTTCTGAACCTGTTCCGATCGATCGCGCGCCAAGCGTCGATTATCGTTCGCCTGATCCTGGAATCAACGTGCGGCCCGCTTGCCCCGAGCATTAACTACACAGAATGCAACGCTTGGAAGTGAAACCCATCCCCCGAATCCGTGCCGGGCAGCCTCTTGCGCACGCTGCCAAGCCGAGATTGTGACCCAAGCACTGCAAGCAACAAGCGTGCCGTTATTCCGCCACGCCCGTTACTTAAACGCAACATGCTATTTAGCATCAACTTGCAAACATCCACTGTATTTGTATTCATTTTCCAGCAATCGGGGATCGTCTCATTTTGGAACAACCGGTTGATCCAATTCAACAGGCCCCGCTTACCTGGCCGGCGCAAATTTCCACCGTCTCTCGTCGAGACGACCGTTAAGTTGCGAGTTCTACGATGAGTTTTCCGCATGTTCCAACGATTCTGGTTTTGACGCTGTTGACTGTCCGAAAAGATTTTACGCACAAGGTCCGCCGGTCCGCGGCGGCTTTGTTGGCCGCACCACAGGACAAGCAGCTTCACGCGAGGATTACGTCCGATGCGATACGCCATCCGTTCTCTTGGCCTGTTTCTGATGGCTGCCGCGGCAGGGGTAGCCCCCCTGGCCCAGGCTCAGCAACTGGAAGTGCTGGACCGCGCCGGCAATTCCACGGCCCCCAGCCTCAACCTCGCCGATCTTGTGCAGGTTCAACATTGCTGCAACGAGCCCGATTGGTGCCGCGGCTACCCCGGCTGGTATGCCTCGGGCGATGCCCTCTTTCTCAAACGAGGTGGTGCGCGTCGCGGCCCGCTGATCGTCGCCGATCGCGATGGCACGGGAATCTTCACCAACGATGTCGAGCTCTTCAACCAGCAGGAGCTGCGCTTCATCGATTTCGAGGCGGGCTTCCGCGCCGAGTTGGGCCGCTCGTTTGGAAACGGGCTGGCGTTGGAAGGCACGGTCTTTTCGGTCGACGAGTGGGACACCGGCGCTCAGCTCACGACCAATGGTTTTATTGCCGCCAATCAGCCCGCGGAAGGACTCAGCCCGCCGC
>JBGTDH010000433.1:0-5916 GCA_041748435.1 Pirellulales bacterium | reverse complement strand
CGCCAGATCGCCGAACTTGGGCGTGTAAACCAGCGCGCCGGATCCGGTCTTCCCCTTCAGGCAATTCGGCGCGCCGCCGCGGTCCATGTTCACATGCAATCCGCGATTGGACCAGTTGCGCGTGAGCCGCTCCCCGGCGCGTAGCTGGATGTTGAGCTGATAGCCCTGTGAGTAGCCGTATTCCGTGAGGTACGCCTTGCGGCCGGAATCGTGATTGCCGTCGTACTCCTGCATCGTGGAATACCAACCGTGCGTTTTGGCCGGCCACCAGCCGCGTTCGTCGATCCAGGGGCTACGCGCCAACAACGGCGGTCCCTGTTTCCAGCCGAACCCGTCTTCCGAGCGTTGCAGCGTGCGCAGCTTCGCGTCGTCTCCCTGGTAGCCGGGATGCTCTTTATTCCAGTTCTCAACGGCGGCCATGATCTCCTCCACGCTGGCCAGTGTGCCGTCCTC
Organism: Pirellulales bacterium; assembly: GCA_041748435.1. Lineage (GTDB taxonomy): Bacteria > Planctomycetota > Planctomycetia > Pirellulales > JBGTDH01 > JBGTDH01. The sequence goes on along the minus strand of JBGTDH010000433.1, from coordinate 5,463 downwards.
GCGCGGAAAGTAATTGATCAGCGAGGCGTCCAGCAGGCGCCAACCTCCATTGAACCGCACCTCGGGCACGCTGTGCCGGTTGATGGCCCAGCCCCGCACTTGCAGTCCCGCGTGGCGCGCCAAGGCGGCGACATCGCAACTGGCCACGCTGCAAAACGAGTAGCCATACACATGAAAGATCTTGAGCGGGTCCTGCACCAACTCGCCGTGGTTCAGATATTCCGACGGCGGGGAGTCCTGATGCTGGAACATGACCGTGGTGCGCCACGCAGCCAGCGCCTTCTCTTCCTCGGTCATGCCCGGCTTCAAGTACGATTCCCGCCAGGCCTCCAGACTGGAGATGTCCGGCACTTTGTCTGAAACCACATTCACGTGGCACACCACACCGACCGCGCTGGGCGTCGGTGGCGAATCGGCGTTGACCTGGGAGATGCCCCAGAGAAAGAGCAGTCCAATGCTTGCACGAAGCATGGCCTTGATGGAACACCTCGCTGTTGGCGATTTCGATTGGAGGCTCTCGCTACTTCTCCACTGCGAGTTGGCGATAGAGTGGTAGATGGCGGTAGTAGACCTCGAGCGTACAGACTGCCAGCGATGTTTGATACAGCCGGCCCCCGGCTTCGTCGTGGCCGACGCGTGGAGTCCAACTTCCCGCGGCATGGCCTTTGGTCTCTTGGGCATCGACCAGAATATCCCGCACGGCGTAGTTCCATTCTTCCCACGATTGGCCACCCATGTGATGCATCACCTGGGTGGCGTAGTACACGTAGTAAAGGTTCATCCGATCTTTCGGACGGGGCAGATGACTGTTGAGCAGATAATGCACACCATCGACTAGGCCGGGATGATCCTGTGGCCAACCCGCGTACTGCCGGCAGAGCAGCGCCTCGGCCGTCATCACGTGCGTGGTGTTGTTGCCGGGCATGTAGGCGTACCGACCCCCGGCGGAATCGGTCTGAGCATCGTCCAGGTACTTCATTGCCCGTTGGAGTACATCGGGTGGAACCTCCAAGTACGCCATTTGCGCGCTGCGCAGTGCCATAAGCTGCCAGCCCACCACGCTGGTATCGCCGCGCTCCCTGGGTTGATAACGCCAGCCGCCCCCGACGTGCTGCGCATCGACGATGAAATCAATCGACCGCTGGGCCGGATCGCGCAGCCAATCGGCATTGGTCAACGCATACGCTTCGCAGAGCGCGATCGCACCTTGGCCGTGCGCATACATATGCGTATTTCGCGAGGGGCTGGGCAGATCGCCGTTGGTTTTCTGGTGCTCGACGAGCCACCGCAAGCCGGCTTCCACGGTGTCTTTGTATCGGCCTTCCTGATGCGTCTGTCCCGCGCCCAGGAACGGCAGCAATGCCAAGGCCGTGCCGGCCGTGTCACTCTTGTAGCCCGGAGAGCCGCAGCGGCCGCGGCACTCGCCGGTCTTGTTAAATCGATCGAGCGACCAACTGCCGTCGAGGTTCTGATGTTGGGCAATCCATTGCAACCCGCGGGCCACGGCGGCCTCCGTGGCGGTGGTGCCCCCTTCCTGCTTGACCAACTCGGCCCGCGAAGTGGAGCTGCGTCCGGCGATCATCCCGGGAGTGACGGCGGCAGCCGTCGATGGGCCAGCCGGTCGCCGGGGCGGGTCGGGTTGGTTGCCGCGCGGCGGGCTCTCCTCGGGCATCGGCTCCGCCGGCTTCTCTTCGGGCGCGTCTGGCTGCTTGTCTTCCTTTGCGGGCATCTCGAACTCGACCGGGTCCTCCTGCGGCGGCGCAGTTTTGCCCCCTTCTCGCCGCAAATCGTTGGTATGCGTGGAGAGCACCAACTCCAGCGCGGGCTTGGCCCGCTCTTGCCCCTGGACCATCAGGATTGCCAGCAGAATCAGCAGCACGAGATGGACGATCAGACTAGCCAGCCAGGCATACAGATCGCGGAAGACTGCCCGCCAGAACAGCTCGACTTCGCCGCGCTCCTGCACTTCCCGCAACTGGGCCTTCAGCCAGTTTCCTCGCGAAGCCACTTGCCGCTGGGGAACCGCGGGGGCTAGCGGCATAACCGATTGCGAGATCGCCACCGGGGGCGCTTGGGGTTGTGCTACCGGTGCGGGTGGTTGACGTTTTTTTTCCGCGGGAAGCGCGGTCTTGGGCACCGGCGCCGCCGGCGTGAATTGTTCGCGTGATTCGAGCAGCCGCAGCGCCTCGCGCTCCTGCTCTTCGGTCAACTCGATACTTGTGCCGCAGCGCCAACAATCGGCCACCAGCAGCCACAGCCGGATCGACATGGGAGCCGCGCATTCCGGACACGCGCAGGACAGAACATCGCCATCCAGCCAGATGGTGTCCGCCTCGCGCCCCGCTGCCAAGGCCTGCGCAGCACCATCGCTTGCTCCCGCCTGCGAGTCGGATTGCCGGTCTTTCGCCATGCGCCAACTGCACCATGTTCCCCGTTCCCCCTCCTAGTGTATCAACCGCGACAACAATCCATCAAATCGGAGCGGCTTGCTGGCCGTGCGCCAAAGAAGCGATTCAGACGCAGAGCCTCCGATCGCCCTTTGGCGCTGGGGCCTCGTCCCAAGTGGTCGTATCATTCGCGCCCCCCACACCTCGGCTGATACGACACCCCCTCGTACCGGTGGCTCCCGATACGACCGGCCTCCTGCAAGTCAGCTACAAGCTCGACGCGCCAGCGAGTGCATCTCCCGTCATCCTTGATCGCTCGCCCCCCACCCATCCACAGTCGCGATCCGTCCTCATTGCTTCGCGCTCTTCGCGAACTTCTGTTCAAGCCTAAGCACTCGTTTGCCACACTTGCTGGAAGACGGGTATGATATCCGGACCGTCCCGGAGTTGCTCGGCCATGCCAGAGTGGAAACGATGATCTACACCCATGTGCTGAATAAAGGCGGACGTGGCGTGACGATCCCGCTGGATTCTGCCCAGTTTTGCCAGCCGCGCAAGGTCCTCGCCCGACGTTATCTTGCGCTCGGGCGCAAGGTCGCCCCGGGCACAAACAAGCGAAAAACTCGACGCAACTCAATTGATACTTGTGCCGCGCGGCCTGCCTCGTCGGCATCCCGCGTTTTCTGGCGCCGTGCGCAAGTCGTTCGGCGGCGGAGATCGCTTGCGGGGCGGCGGCACGAACCGATCGCTCAATAGGAGATGACGCGTGGAACTCTACGGCCCAATGCTTCTGGTTATCATAGCGCTCATGTGTGGTTACGCTCTCACCAAGCGAAAGAAAAAGCGGCACGACGAGGACCAGGGCGAATGACGACGGCTGTCGTGGGCCAGCGCCGTGCCGCCTAACCTCTTAAGGATTGGAGTTCGCGAGTCTTCGAGCCGAACTCCAATCCTTAAGAGGTTGGAGATCATCGTCCGCGACCTCCAGCCAATCCAGCCGGTCGTGGTCGCCGCAGACGCCGAACCAGGCGCTGCAGCAGACGGCCGGGGCATGTAGGCTTTCGTGACGTGTAGCTCACTCGGCCCCCGCCGCTGCTGAGGGTTTTTCCAAAGATCCAGCCCACGTGGACCCACGTGGACGACCAGAGTTGCCCGATTGACTCGTCGCCCGGTAAGATAGAGCCAGCACGGATGCTACGGCAGACCAAGGTCGGCTGGGTCAGGAACTGGAAGGAAGAATTGCAATGGCGGAAAGGATTCCGGACGAGGCCGTGGTGGTTCGAGGCGGACGCAATCTTCCCGCAGACCTGCGGCGCGGAACTAGGACCCATCCCAGCGGCGTGACGGGCGCATCGGTCGAATGTGCGGAGGGAATGTCCGTGGAGGAGTTAGCAGCGGTCATTCCCCACGGTCAGATTGGAGTGACCCACGGTTGGGGCGATTCGTGCGGCTGGCGGGGACGTTGTGCGAACCTCCGGTGGCAGTCCGCACCACGCCACCTTGGTTGGTGTCAGTCGCGAAGAGGCAAGCCGTTTGCTCGCACCAACCATACCAAATCCTGTCAAGAAGCCCTGACGGAAGGAGAGTCAACATGATAAGGCCAAAAGTCTACGCGGACTTCCACAATGCGGATTCTCAGTGCCGCCTGCGGTTGAATTGCGTCGGCACCATTGAGGAGTTGGCACAGCAGCACATCGAGCTGCGCGAGGGCTTGCTCCTGACCTTGTACGCGGATGATCTGGATGACATGGGGCAACTCGATGAATTGCTGGTCGATGGTGTCGTGTCCTTCTCCGAAGAAGAACACTGCTGGGTTGCAGCCATCGATTGGTCTGCAATCCATCATGCCTCAGAACATCGGGTTCCCAAAGCCAACGGGAGCTCTCATTCCTCCGCTGCGCCATCCACCGAAACTGGCCGAACCAAACGCTGAAGCTGACCGGGCCGCCATCACGGTTTCGCGCGGTGTGAAGGTATTGCAGGCGGCCCCGGCAGCTTAGCTGGGTCGTTGAACTAAACCGCTCCGCACTGGCTCTTTGACGCTTCCCGCGCCAATCTTCTTGCTCATTCTGAGCATTGCCAGCAAGGTTCGATTGTAGCGAAGTTAACACTTGCGCCCTCCTCCGGTCGCAAGCATGCTGAAGAAACCCGCACCGCAATTCGCGCTGCGCAGCTTCACTTCGCTCTCGGAGAATCACCCCGATGACGCACTTGCGCCAACGTTACGTCGAAGACCTTCAGGTCCGCAATTACTCGCCCCGCACCATCGAGTGCTACGTGTACCACGTGGCCTGTTTCGCAAGCACTTCGGCCGCTCGCCGGAGCAATTGGGGCCTGAGGAGGTACATGCCTATCAGGTGTACCTGGTACGCGAAAAGAAAGCCTCCTGGTGCAGCTTCAACCAGGCGGTCTGCGCTCTACGCTTCCTGTACCGAACCACCCTGCCACGCCCCTGGCCGGTGGCGATGATCCCGTTCGCCAAACGGCCCAAGAAGCTGCCCACCGTGCTGGGACCCGAGGAAGTCCAGAGACTCTTGGCATGCGCCACACCGCTGAAGCAACGCCTCGTGCTCACGACGATCTATGCCGCGGGCTTGCGGCTGTTGGAAGCCATGCACCTGCAGCCGGCGGACATCGACAGCTCCCGCATGCTGTTGCGTGTGGCCTGCGGCAAGGGGGCCAAGGAGCGAGTGGTGCCGCTCTCGCCCCGTCTGCTCACGGAATTGCGCGAATACTGGCGGATGTATCGTCCCACGACTTGGCTGTTTCCGGGCCCGAAGTCCGAGCAGCCGCTGGCTTTGACCACGATCCAGAATGCTGCACCCGCGCGGCGAAGCAGGCGGGCCTGATCAAGCGCGTCACGCCGCATACGCTGCGGCACAGTTTTGCCACGGACTTGTTGGAGGCGGGCGTGGACTTGCTGACCATCCAACGCTTGCTGGGACATCGCTCGTTCTCGACCACGTTGATCTACCTGCACGTTCGCAGGCCGCACCTGGAATCGATCCACAGTCCCTTGGACCTGCTGCCGCTGGAGCAATGCCCGCGGTTTGCCGCGCCGCCGGACCACAGCCCA
>JBGTDH010000432.1:0-1915 GCA_041748435.1 Pirellulales bacterium | reverse complement strand
AGCCGATGCCCAGCGGTTGCCCTTTCCCAACGATCACTTCCAGATTGTCTCCGTGGCCTTTGGCCTGCGCAACGTGACCGATACCGATCGCGGCCTGGCCGAGATGACCCGCGTCTGCCGACCGGGCGGGCGCGTGGCGGTGCTGGAATTCTCGATGCCGCGGTGGCAGCCGTTCAAGGCCGTCTATTCCTGGTACTTCCGCCATGTGCTGCCGCGCATTGGTCAGTGGCTGGCCCGCAATCGGCACAGCGCGTACGAGTATCTGCCGCAGAGCGTGGGGGAGTTTCCGCAGGACGAAGCGTTGGCGACGCGGATGCGGGCCGCCGGCTTGGGCAGCGTGCATTGGCATACGCTGACCTTGGGCATCGCCACGCTTTACATCGGCCACAAGGATGCAGCTCCTCAAGAAGGAGCGCCTTATGCCGGCTGACGCGCGACGATTCGTGCTCGGCATTACCGGCGCTAGCGGCGCCGCCTATGCCGTGCGCCTGTTGGAAGTGCTGGTGGCCGCCGGTTGCGAAGTGCATGTCTCGATCAGCTCTTCCGGGAAAACTCTGCTGAAGCAAGAGTTGGGGCTCACGGTCGATCTCGCGGCGTTCGATGCCCGGATTCTTGTGCCCCGATTAAGCGACTATCCCGGCCGTGTGCTCTATCACGCACAAGACAACTTCATGGCCTCGATTGCCAGCGGATCGTTCCTGACCGAGGGCATGGTGGTCTGCCCCTGCTCGGGCAGCACGACGAGCGCCATCGCCTGCGGCGCATCCAATAACCTCATTCAGCGCGCGGCCGATGTGCATCTCAAAGAGCGCCGCACGCTGGTGCTGGTGCCGCGCGAGACACCGCTTTCCCTGATCCAACTCGACAACCTCCGCCGCTGTGCCGAAGCCGGCGCCGTCATCCTGCCGGCCATGCCAGGCTTCTATCACGGACCGCAATCGATCGCGGACTTGATCGACTTCATCGTCGCCCGCATCTGCGATCAACTTCGTGTAGAACACACGCTGATGCGCCGCTGGGGAAGCTAGCCGCCGATTAGCGAGTTCGCACGAAGTGCGCTTGCTCGGGCACTAAGTCGTCCAACGCTTGAACCGGGATTTGCGTCGAGGCATCGATGCTCGCGGCCGGGCGATCGGTGGTGAAGAACGTGGCGGCGGTGAGCGAGGCGCCGGTTAGATTCGCGCCGCGGAGATCGGCAGCGGTGAAGTCTGCCCCTTCGAGATCGGCATCGATGAAGCAGGCCTGGCGCAGATCGGCCGCTTCGAAGTGGGCGTTGGACAGATTCGCGCCCGTGAAATCGGCCCCGACAAGGTTCGTGCGGCGGAAGTCGGCGTCGCGCAGCAAAGCGCCGCGGGCGACGAGGCCGGTCAGGTCGCGGTCGGCGGCGGTGAGGCTGCGCAGATCATGGCCGGAGAAGTCTCGGCTGGCCAGCAAGCGCTGCACTTCGCGGCGATCCAAATCGGGCGCCAGGTAACGCTGTTCGCGCCGGGGATCGGCCGTGTTGTGGTAACCGGCCTCGCGCTCCCAGTAGCCGAGGCGGTCTTCGGCCAGCAGGTCAACCCGCTTGAGCCACTTGAGGCTTTTGTAGAAATAACGTCCCGGGACGACACTCCGCACCGGCCCCCCATGAACGGCTTCCAGCGGGACGCCTTCATAAGAAGTTGCGATCAGAGTTTCCAGCGCAAGCGCATCGCTCAAAGGGAGCGAGGTCGCGTGCTCCCGCGGGCTGCGCGCGACAAAGGAAACAAAGCGTGCGGAGGAGAGCGGCATGCAATCGGACAGCAAGTCGGCGAGCAGCACGCCGCGAAAGGGGGCAGCGAGCTTGGACCAGCGCGTGACGCAATGGATATCGATTGCGCGCTCGACCTGCGGCAGGGCGGCGAGTTCCGCCAGCGTGAAGGTGCGTGGCTGCCGC
>JBGTDH010000431.1:0-4685 GCA_041748435.1 Pirellulales bacterium | reverse complement strand
AGACCGCCTGCCGCAGCCCGTGCCGTGGACCTACCTGGTAACGCGCAGCGTCGACGCCGGACTCGTCGATTGTGAGCTCTATTCCGCGCTGCGCAGCCCCCTAAGTGCCCGCCGCCGCGGCCGCACGGAGCAACTGGCGCTGATGGTTCTGCCGCCGGGGCTGCCCACGGAAGTAATCGTTCACTCGCGCGTCGACAAGAATCGCAAGCTCTCCGGCTACGATGTGTTCGCCTATAGCCCCAGCTCGGCGGAGACAACCTTGGTAGGCCGCACCGATGTGAACGGCGCTATTGTCGTGGCGCCGGTGGAAGATCCGCTGCGCATCCTGATTATCAAGAGCGGTGGCGAGTTTCTGGGCCGCCTCCCGCTCCTGCCGGGCGTGGAGCCGCAGGTTCTGGCTGCCGTTGCCAACGACGATGATCGCCTGGCCGTGGAGGGCTACATCACCGGCTTGCAGGAAGAGATGGTCGATCTGGTTGCACGCCGCACCACGCTGGTGGCCCGCATCCGCGCCCGCCTTGATGCCGGCGAACTGGAACAGGCCCAGCAACTGTTGGACGAGCTGCGGAAGCTCCGCAATAAAGAGGCCTTCGATGTGGTGCTCAAGACCCAGCAGAGCCGGCACTTCATCAGCGACGCCGTGGTGAAGAAGAAAGTCGAGAAGCTGTTCAGCGACACGCGCGAGGTGATGGTTCGCAACTTGGATCCCGCGCTGATCGAGCAAGTCGCCGCCGAAGTGAGCCAGGCGCTGAAGAGCAAGCCCGCCGTGAAGAGCGCGCCCGCCACGACGGGCGCCGCCCCTAGCCCTCCGGTGCGCTAACGGATCGTTTGCCAAACGGCACAAGGCAATCCTGCTGCTCGTCCCAGAGCTTCAGCCTTAGGCACCGCAGCACGTCGTGAGGCCGTAGCGAGGTCGTGCCCGGAGATTGCAGCTCCTGAATGCCGGCCATTGCCTCCGGGAGGCGGTAAAACGGAATGCGGGAGTTAAGATGATGCACGTGATGGTAGCCGATGTTGCCGGTAAACCAGTGCATCAGCGGGCTCATCTGGATGTAACTGGACGAATGCAGCGCGGCATCCACATAGCTCCACGATTCTTCGGCGCGCAGCTTGACCGCGGGATAGTTGTGCTGGGCGTAGAACAAATAGGCGCCCAGCGTCGAGCCGATCCAGATGGGCAAGATCACCGCGAACAAAGCGGCATCTATTCCGCCCCAAACAATCAAGCCGCAGATAACGCCGCCATGAAACAACAGCGCTAAGGCGCCGTCGAAATGACGGCGAAAATGCTGACACATAGGAAGCACGCACATGCCCCACACGAACACCGTCACGTAACCCGTGGCGATGGTAAAGGGATGACGGGCGAGCGCATACAGCCGCTGCTGCCACCAGGACGCTTGGGCATAGGCCGCCGTGGTCATGATGGGGTAGGAACCCAGATCGGTGCCAAAAATCTGGGCCGTATTGCGGTGGTGATAATCGTGGGAGCGCTTCCAGAAACTGGTCGGACTGAGCGAGTACAGGCCATAGATCGCCATGATGCCCGAGGCGAGCCGGGATCGGGCGAGAATCGCGCCGTGCAGATAATCGTGATAGATAATAAAGAGCCGGACGTGGACCAGACCGATGAGCACGCTGGCCACGACGCGAACGATCAGCGGCAGGTCAGCGGCGGCGCACACCAGAAGGGCGCCATAGGCGGCCAGCGTCGACCACAGATGCCACCAACTCTTCCAGCGGCACTCGCTGGCATAATGCTTGCTCGCAAGGAGCAACTGCTTGGCCGGACGCATGTTTCGTGGGGGTCTTTCTGAGCGAATCTCGGTCACACGCGCCGGGTAGTGGAAGTGATACGGTACAGCCTAGCGGGCTGTTTGTCTAGATAGACTGGACTCTGCAATCAACGCTGTCTTCGCCAAAGACGCGGGTTTGCTTGGTTGACCAGGTCTTCCCCGCCTGCTAGGGTGCAGGGATGACGAATGTTGAAACAGACATCATGCGTTATTTCCGGCGATTTGGGGTGGGAATCGGCAAAGTGTTGTTTTTCGACACCGGACCGGCTAAATCCCATCCTACCAGATTCAACAGCGCCATGGCCTCTCTGGTCCGCCAAGGGCTCGTCGTGAAGGAGCGGCATCGCTGCGCCTATTCGCTGACTCCCCGCGGCTACGAGGCCTCCCTCACTGCGTGAAGTGTGAGGCGCGCATCACACGTAGTGCGGCAGTTCCAGGCGCTCCGCCGAAGATTCCCGCTGGGCGATCTGGCGAATGTCTTCGCGAGCGCGGAAGAAAGCCTCAACGACTCCCTTGTCCCATTGCGTCCCGGCGCCGCGTTGAATGATCGCGTCCAACTTGTCGTCCGGCATGCCTTGCCGATACGGGCGATCGCTTTTCATCGCGTCAAACGCATCGGCCACCGCAACGATGCGAGCCAGGGCCGGAATCTCCTCGCCGGCCAGACCGTCGGGGTAGCCGCTCCCGTCCCAAGCTTCGTGATGGTGCAGCACCACGGGCAGAACGCGATCGAGCTGCTTCAGATCGACCAGGATATTGTGGCCAATGCGCGCGTGCTGCTGGATGTGCAGGAACTCGGCATCGGTGAGCTTGCCCGGCTTGCGGAGCACATTGTCGTCGATGCCGATCTTTCCCACATCGTGCAGCAGCCCGGCCAGATAGATGGTCTCCAGCGTCTTGGGATTGCAACCCATCTCTTGAGCCAGTCGCACGGCCACGCGAGCCACGCGATCGCTATGACCGCAGGTGTAAGGGTCCTTGGCGTCGATGGCCGAGGTCAAAGCCCGCACGATGCCGGAGAGCAGCTCGGCCTGCTGGTGATACAACTCCGCGTTGCCGCTATGAATGCCCAGGATGGCCGCCACAGAACCGAGCAGATCGGCCTCGGAGGTGCCGAACTCGCCACCCTGCGTGTGATTGAACGCCGCCAGATAGCCGAACTGCCGCTGGCCTTCGCAAATAGGAATCACAATCAACTGCCGCACGGCGGAATTGTCGGCCTCCAATCGATTGATCACGCGAGGCTGCATGTCGCCGCGAATGCCCAGCTCCTGCACGAGCGTCGTAAACGCCCGGTTGTCCAGCGGGCAGCAGCCGAAGGTTAAAAGCTGCGTCGCCTGGCTGTCGATCTGTTCGCCCGCCCGCGCGGGCCGCGGCACAAACTGCAGGGCCATGCCTTCAAAGGGCATGATGTCCGTCAGCCATTCCAGCGCCACGCGCCCTAGCTCGGCCTCTTGCGCGTTGATGTGCAAGTTTTGCGTCAGGCGAAAGATCAAGCTGATCTCCTCATACGTGAACGCCACGTGGCGCGCCAGTTGATCGACCTCGCTTTCCAACGTCTGGATGCGCTTGTCCGCCCGAAACTGATCGATTACCAGGGCCGCCAGGCGTTGCAGCACCTCCGCCGATACCGGCGATTGCCTCGCGGCCCACACGCGGGCTTCGGACAAGCTGCATTGCAGGATGGTCGCCGCACGCGCGATCTCTTCTTCGCAGCCCAGCGCCCGGGTGACAAACGCCGCCACTCCCACCAGAGTCGCGGATTCGTCGCAGAGTGGGACCGCCAACACCACCAGAGGATACTCGTCTTCCAAGAACTGCGGTGTTTCCCGCCGAGCGACTTCCTGGCAGAGCATCGCACGCTCGGCCCAGTCTCGACAGGGCTGACCTTCCGCCACGTGCCGCACGTCGGCGCGTTGGCCGTCGATGATTGTGAAGTCCACGCCAAAGGCCTGCCTCAGCCGCTGTGCCGCGGCCGCGACCTGCGGCGACGGCGCGGTGGGCGTTCTGCAATTCTCGACTTCGGAGGCAGCCGACGAACACGCTTCAAGGAGTGGGCTGGCAATCATGGCAGGGGCGCGGGTGCGCAGTAAGGGCGGGAGATTCTGGTCTGAAACTCTACAACAAGATCGCCGTGAGCGCCAGAGAGGCGATTATTCCACCGGCGAATCGATCGGCGCCGATTATGACGCTGCTACTGCTTGTGACGACTGCGATAGCGGGCGCTTACGCGATCCAGAATCTGGCGATCTTCCAGCGACAGCCCCGCCAGGCCGCAGGCGTGCAACCGGGTCAGGATTTCGTCCATCCGCCGCTCTTCTTCTTCCTCCGTCTGACGCTGCCGCTCCTGGCGGGCTTCACGCCGTTCTTCCAGCCAGCGGCCCACGGGCCCCAGTTCTCCTTTGTGGTCGGTGTCCAGATCCCGTTCCAGGCTGGTGTAGCCTTGCGAGAAATCGTAACCAAGCGGATCGTCATCGCGATGCGCATCTGCCGCGCCCATCGCATCCGAGCGGGCGGCAAAAAACAGCACCACGCCCAGCACGGCCAGCGGCGCCCAGGCCGTGCCAAATCCCGAGCCATGCACCAGCCACGCGGCGATGAGCAGCAGCAGACCGGTGAGCTGCGAAACCAGAACCGCGGCCAGGGTTACGGAGCGCTGCCCCAACGACATCCACAGACCCGCTTGCAAGATGCGTCCGCCATCCAGCGGATAGGCCGGCAGCAGGTTCACCAGAAACAACAGCCAGTTGATCCAGAAGACCAGCGCCAGGCATTCGGGCAGATGCCCCCACGCCGAGACCGGGTCTGTCCCTTGATACGGCTGAAAGGGCGACGTGAGCGGATTAAGCAGCGCCAGAAATCGCCATTTCTCCAGCACCAGCAGCGCCG
>JBGTDH010000430.1:0-2627 GCA_041748435.1 Pirellulales bacterium | reverse complement strand
CCGGCTCAGCGATCTACCGTAGCTCTTCCAGCAATCGCTTCGCTTCCTGATGGTCGGCCTGGAGCTTGAGCAGCTCGTCGAGCACTTTACGGGCTTGTTCCGGTGCCTTGGCGGCGAGGTGGGTTTGCGCGAGCTCAAAGCGGGCGGAGGCGTTCGCGGGATCGATCTGAATGGCGGTTTGGAATTCGGACACGGCGGGCTGGAGCTGTTCCGTGTTCAACAGCGCCCGGGCCAGCATCAGGTGCGCGGCGGCGTCTTGCACGTCGATCTGGATCGCCTCCGTGGCCCAGCGGGCGGCCGACTTGTAGTCCTTGCCATCCAGAGCCATCTGAGCCAGCTTCTTGCGGAACACGAACTCGTCGGCGTCCATCTGCACAAGCTGTTCCAGGCTGCCGGCCAGACGGCGCTGGTCGCCCGTTTCCAAGTAGACGCGGGCCAGGGCTTTGGTCCATTTACTGTTGGCGGGATCCTTCTGAGAAGCCAGTTGATACAGGCGTGCCGCTTCCTCGTACTGCTTGTCCCGCAATCGCAGGGCCGCCAGGAGATTGACGAGGTTCTCCTCGGGCTGTTCCGGATCGAAGGCCGCCACGAGCACGGCCACGGCCTCTTCCGTATCGCCCACCAGCAGATGCACGCGGGCCAGCACATAAGCGGCCAACTGCTGCTTGGGCGCCAGCTTCAGAGCCGCGCGCGACAACTGCCGCGCCTCGGGGTACGCTTTGCGCGCGAGCTGTGCATACGCCAGTTTGGCCATCAACTCGGGATTGTCCGGATCGGCCCTCTGCGCGCGGGATAGCTCGGCCAGAGTCATCTCCTGCCCGGCCTCTTTTCCGGGAGAGAGCTCTGCGACCGTCTTCTTCAGATGCGCCACATAGCCGTGTTCGAAGGCTTCCTGCTCCACGTCAAAGGAACGCTTGAGCGCCTCGCGGGTGCTGAGGTTGTCTCGATAGGCCGTGAGCATCTTGGCCAGCGCGTCTTCGCCATACGTGGCCAGCATGTACTCGGCGTAGAGCTCCGCCTGGCAATAGGCCATCTGCCAGTCGAGGCTCGACTTGGGACGAATGAATCCCAGGTTGATATCGTCCAGGTTGAAGATCTCTCCCTTGGGCACGCGTGCCGCCAGCAACTGGTTCCAGACTTCGCTGCGGGGGAAGCCCTCGTTCAGCACCGCCAGAGCTTCCGTGTACCAGTGCGGGATGTTGAAGTTGGTCTGCTGCAGGTTCAGCACGTGAATAAACTCGTGCTTGAGCACGCGAGCCCAGTTGTACTTCTGATCCATGTCATTGGGAGAAGTGATGGCCACCATCTTCCCGGCACAAGCCCCCACCGTGCCGATGTACGGCAGACCCACCATGCGGGCACTGAACCAGCCGTGGCCGTCGGTGTTCTTGGCGCGGCTAAAGATCTCGAACAGCGATTTGTCCCGCGGCTCGAAGCCAAATTGCCGGCAAAGCTGCGGATAGACTTCCTCCAGGTATTGCCCGGCGTAACGGGCCAGCAGCTCGTCGCGGCCGCGGTCAAAACGAATGATAAAGTGCTCGGTCTCCAGCGTGGCGTAGCCGGAGAGCACCTCCAGCACCTTGAGCATGTTGCTCACGCGGACGTTGAAGGGATCGATCTCGAACGATTCCTTCAGCAGTTTCTCTGCCTGCACCTCCTCGCCCAACCGCATGTACATCAAGCCCAACTCACCACGGGCTTGCGTGAGCTGCGGCATCCGCTCGATGGCTTGCCGGAACAGCGGCTCCGCCTCGATGAACTTCTTGCGATCGGCCAGCCGCGTGGCCATGGTGAAATAGAACACGCCGCAGCGAGGGTTCTGCTCCTGCACGCGGGCGATCAATTTGCCGACCCGTGTCTCCGCACCGGATGCACCGCCATCCAGAGCGATATACACGGCCCCCAGCCGGCCCAACGTCTCTTCCGACCGCGGGTTCAGCAGGAGCGATTCTTCCAGCAACGCGCGTGCTTCCTCCGTCTTGAACATGGCCAGCAGCCAATCGGCCTTGGCATGGCGAGCGGAAAGATGCCGCGGATTGATCTCCAGCGCCCGCGCCAACGAGCGGGACGCATCGTCCATGTCGTAGTTCTGCAAGGCGAGATGGGCTATCGCGGCATGCACATCGGCCGCGTGGGGATTAATGGCCAGGGCCGCCTTGAATTCTTTGGTCGCCTCCGCCTGATTGTATTTCTCCAGGAACAGTTGCCCGGCTTCACAGCGTGCGGGCCAGAACTCTTTTTCTGCAACCAGGCAATCGGGGTACAGATCGTTGATCAGGAAGGTGAACTGATCGTTGGCGCGATTGAAACGTGCGAACTGCGCGGCGGCCAGCCCGACCCACCGCAGCGACTGGGCATCCTTCACCGGCCGATTGTTGTAATGATCGACCAGCCAGCGGTAGGCGGCGTCGGCCTCCTTGAGTTGCCCGGCCGTGCGCAACAGCTCCGCATCGATCCAGCGCGCGGCCAGCGTCTCGGGCTGATTCTTGAGCGCGGCGTGGACGTGATCCCGCGCAACGTCGTGGTCTCCCCGTTCGAAGGCCAGCACCGCCAACTCCGCAACCAGCGAGGCATCTTGCGGATGTTTAGCCAACGCCGCCTGCAAGCCTTTGGCGGCTTCGTCGCGA
>JBGTDH010000429.1:0-5227 GCA_041748435.1 Pirellulales bacterium | reverse complement strand
CCAGTTGCGCGAGCGCGAGGTGCGGCTCACCCGGATCGTGATGCGGGGCATCAACCCGAGCGAGACACCGTGGCAATTGCGCGGCTGCTACCTGGCCGCCACAGGCGCCGACGCCGATCGCGAGCAGGCCTTCGTCTCGGGTATCTTTCCCACCCTCGTGCAATTGCAAAACACGCTGGCCTGGACCCCCGCCGCCCTGCAAGAAGACCAAGCCTATGGCAGCTGGACCCACCTCGGATACGCCGCGCTCACAATCTTCGCGGCAATCACGCTGGCGCTGCTGATCTTCTGAGCTAGCGATTCACAGCGTCGCCGTAAATGTTTCTCAGTGCTCGAAGGGATGCTTTGGCCAACTCCTCGTTGCCGGCGGAGTTGGGGTGTAGTCCGTCGTCGCTCAGGTAGGGGCCGCCGGTCCACATGCCGGGTGGAGCATAAGGGCTCCAGAGCACAAGCCGGCGGATGACGGTGTCGGAGATCAGTTCCAGGTCCTCTTGTCGCGCCAATTCGCGCTCCAAGCCTGCGAACGGGTCGAGCATGAAGCCGCGCGGAACTTCCATCAGGATCGGCTCCGCGCCGATCTCGCGGACCGCCCGGATGATCTGGAGCAGATTATCGCGCGTTGCTTCCCGCGACCTGCCCTTCAGAAAATCGTGACCGCCGAGTTCGATAATCACCACTTGCGGCCGCGAGGAGAGCATCGGGGGAATTAGCTTCACGCCCTCGGTCGTGCTGATGCCCGCTCGGCCGAGGTTGATGACCGGCACGTTCAGCAATTTCGCCAGATGCTCCGGATAACCGGGATCCGGCGCGATCCCGGAGGTGAGGCTGTTTCCGATGCAAACCACCGGCCGATTGAGATCAAGCACAC
Source organism: Pirellulales bacterium (assembly GCA_041748435.1). Lineage (GTDB taxonomy): Bacteria > Planctomycetota > Planctomycetia > Pirellulales > JBGTDH01 > JBGTDH01. Next base: position 4,359 of record JBGTDH010000429.1, on the reverse strand, counting down.
GTGTGCCGCTGGCGGTACTCGAGGCGTGCCAATCCCACTGCAATAGTGCCCAACACAGCCAGAGCACTACCAGGCTCGATAGCACCGCGCGAGATGCATGCTTTGATGTGGGCGCACGGGCAATCCAGATGCCGATCACGATGGTCAGCGACATGGCGCCCATGTACAGAATCAACCCCGGAAGCCACGCGACGCGCTTGATCAACAGGATCGCCAGGCAAACAGCGAGCGGAATCCACGCTGGTCGATCTCGCCACGCGAGCCAACTTGCGAGCAGCAGCCACGCGGCCACCATCAGGGGAACTGCGGCTGGGAAAGTTGCCAAGGATGCCGCAATGGCCAGACAACTGATGACCGTGCGGGCAATGTTCTTCGTCGCCTTGCGGTTCATGCCGCCAAAGAACGCAGGCTTTCGGGGCTCAGGCAGTGGGCTCCCCATGAGTTGCGAGTTCCGCCGGCGATTCTTCTTCGTCATCTACGGCGGCCGTGTGAGATTCGCCATTCGTCCCTGGCGTTGGTGCGGACCCGAGAGACCAGTCGCGGCGCTGGCGCGAGCTGGGAATCTTCATGGCTTTGCGATACTTGGTCACCGTGCGGCGAGCCACGGTCAGGCCGTGCTTGGCAAGCTCCTTGACCAGCTCGTCGTCGCTGAAGGGTTGCTGCTTGCTCTCTTGATCGATGACTTCGTGCAGTTTCAGCCGGACCGTGTCCCAGGCCACTTCCTCGCCGCTGGCGGAGACCGTGCCGCCGCCGAAGAACCGCTTCAGCGGAAAGATGCCGCGAGGCGTCTGAATCCACTTATCGTCGACGGCCCGGCTGACGGTCGTTACGTGAACGCCCACCTTGTCGGCAATTTGCTGCATCTTCAGCGGTTCGATGAACTCGGGGCCCTTGTTAAGGAACTCGGTCTGGTAATCGACGATCGACTGGGCGACGCGGGTAAGCGTGTTGCGGCGCTGCTCGATCGATTCGATCAGCCACTGCGCGCTGTTGATCTTCCGCTTGATATAGTCTTTGTCCTGCTGCGTGGCCTGCCCGTTCATCAGCAATTGCTTGTAGAAACTGCTGATGCGCAGGCTGGGCGTGCGGCCATCTTCCAGCCGCACCTGGTATTTGCCGTTCTCGCCCATTTCCACGAAGACGTCGGGCGTAACGCTGGGTACGTGCTCGTTGTTGAAATCGGCCCCCGGCTTGGGCTTGAGCTTCTTTAGCTCCGCGATGGCCTTCTGAATGAGAGCCAGCGAATAGCCCGTCTTGCGTTCGATGGCCGGCAGACGGTTGTGCTCCAGGTCTTCCAGATGGCCGGAGATGATGGTCTTGAGCTGCTCGTAGTAGGGCATGTCGGCAATGAGCTGCAACAGCAGGCACTCCCGCAAGTCCCGCGCGCCGATGCCGGGCGGATCGAGCCGCTGGATCACAGCGAGGGCCCTCTTGGCCAACTGCAACTGCTGGGGACCGCCGTTGGGATCGATCAGCTCTTCCAAGTTCGTCTTGAGATAACCGTTGGTATCGAGGGCGTAGATCAACCGCTCGCACATCTGCCTTACGGCGGGCTCCAGATCGTACCAGCCAAGCTGATCGATCAGATAATCGTGCAGCGTCTGGGGACGGTCGGCCATGTTCACCATGGCGTCGTGCTGGCGGTCTCCCTCTTCTTCCATCCGCGTGCTGGACGTGCGGGGCCGTTCGTCGAAGTGGTCGGGCCACTCCTCGTTCATGTTCAAGAGACGCTCGAAATCGTCGACGTTGTCCTTGGTCTCGTCAACGACCAGCTCTTTTTCCGTGTCGGCCTTGGTGTCGGGCTTATCGATCGGCGCTCCGTCCTCGGGCGGCTCGGGCTCGTCTTCCTGCAACTCCAGGATGGGATTCTCTTGCAACTCCTGCTCGATGCGCTCCTGTAACGCCAGGATGGGCAACTGCAGGATCTCCATCGACTGGATCATCCGCGGCGCCAGAACCTGCGTCTGGACGAGTCGCAGCTCTTGGCCGAAGGATAGTCGCATGATTCATACTCCCTTTCCCTCTGGGAGAGGGCCGGGGTGAGGGATCACCGGTCCACGACCAGGGAAGCAAATTAAAACTTCTGCCGGCCCGTGAGGGCATCGGCCAGGATTTCCTTGTTGGCAAACTCCAGCACACTGCCGGTGGTGATGCCGCGGGCAAGACGCGTCACGTTGGCGGAACACTCCGCCAGGAGGTTGGAGATGTGCAGCGCCGTGCCATCTCCTTCCAGCGTCGGATTGGTGGCCATGATGATCTCCCGAAAACTCCCACCGCGAACACGCTGGACCAGCGGCTCAATCGTCAACTGATCCGGGCCGATGCCTTCCAGCGGTGCAATTCTTCCTAGCAACACGTGATACAGTCCGCGATACACTCCGGCCTGCTCCAAGGCCATCAAGTCACGCGGCTGCTCCACAATGCACAACAACCCTCGGTCGCGGCGATCGCTCTGGCAAATGCCGCATAATTCGCCCTCGGACAGGTTGTAACAGTCTTTGCAATAACGGACGTTTTCCTTAACCGTGCGAATGGCCTCGGCCAGGGCCAAAGCCTCGTTCTTATGCACGCGGAGGATGTGGTAAGCCATCCGCTCCGCCGACTTCTTTCCCACCCCCGGCAGTTTCGTGAACTCCTCCACTAGGCGGGCTACCGATTCGGTGACGAAAGCCACGGGTGATTGATACTCCTTGCTGGGTGGCGGTAAGCAAGTTTCGTGCCACACGACGTGGCTTAATGCGATTCCTCGCCAGTTAGTTTCTGAAGGGCCTCGTCCATGCCGGGGATATTCATGCTGCCCGTTACCGATTTGAGAGCTTCGGCGTGCAGTTGCTTGGCTTTTTCGACGGCCTGATTCACTGCGGCGGCAACCAAGTCTTCCAGCAGTTCGCGATCGCTGAGTTGCATCAGAGAGGGATCAATCCGGCATTTCAGCACTTCCGAATGGCCGTTGACCTCGATCTCCACCAGCCCGCCGCCGGCAGTCCCCAAGGCTTTGCGACCTTTGAGTTCCTCGGCCACGCCCTGCATCCGCGACCCAATCTCTTGGGCCTGCTTGATCATGGAGGCCAAATTTCCCATGCCTTTGAACAAAGCAGTAACCTCCAGTAATAGAACGGTTTACGTTAGGAATCTTCGACCGCGATCGGCGTGGCTCGAAACAACTCTTCCGCCCGCTTGACTAACGGGTGCTGGGCTTTCTCTAGCAACCGAGACCGCTGCGAAACGGGGCGCCGCGAGGGTTCCGCTTCCGGTGCGGGCACGGCGACCGCCGAGAGCCGGAACTCCAGTTTGATTGCCTGTCCAAGCGCCACCGAAAGAGCCTGCTCCAACGCGATGGCCCGCTCGGGCTGTTCGCAGAATGTCTTGCAGGAATTGTACTTCGCAGGGAAAGAAACGGCCAGTCGATTTGGCCCGGAAATTGCTATCGCGTCGGCCAGCGCGGCGTTATCGGCGATTAGATCGGCCATCCCATCAAGAACCTGCCGCCAGACAGTTTGCACTTCCAAGTCTGTCAATTCAGACTGTCGGCCATTCGAGGCGGCAGGACCAACTGGCGAATCCTCGGTTTGTGGGTCTAGGGGCGGTGGATCAAACTTTTTTTTTGCTGTCGGCTCGGAGTTTGCTCTCGCGGTGGGCGCGGCAGAGGCCACTGTGGTCGCTGCGCCGCCAGGCGGCAACTGCGTCAATAGTTCTGGAATGCGTTGGAGATCTTCCAGCGCACAGATGCGAACAATCGCCAACTCGGCCAGCGTGCGCGGCGAGGAACTGCGGGAAAAGCGGCCCAGCGTCTGATCGAGAATCTGCATGGCCGCCAGGACCGTAGCCAAGCCCAACTGCTGTGCGGCCTCACGCACGGCCTGCTGTTCGCTGCGCGAGGCGTGCAGAAACGTATCCGGCGTGCAGCCCACGCAGGCGGCCATCACATCGCGGAAGTAGCCAAGAAGCTGATCGAGGAGTTGCCCCACATCGACGCCCTCCATCAATGCGGCATCAAGAGCCGCCAGGCAAGCGGCGGGATCCCGCGCCACCATCGGCCGCACTATTTGTCCCAGGCGACCATCGGCGGCGGTGCCCAACATGGCATGCACGTCGGCCACGGCAATCTTCTGACCGCCGAACGAAAGCAATTGCTCCAACAACGACTGGCTGTCTCGCATCGAGCCGGCTGCCCGGCGGGCCAGGATCTCGATCGCTTCCGATTCAATCTGCACGCCTTCTTCGGCGGCAATCTGCTCCAGCCGTTGCGCGATCGACGCGGTCTGCACGCCGGCGAAATCAAATCGCTGGCAACGCGAGAGAATGGTGATGGGAATCTTTTCTGCTTCCGTCGTGCAGAAGATGAACTTCACATGCTCC
>JBGTDH010000428.1:0-2955 GCA_041748435.1 Pirellulales bacterium | reverse complement strand
AACGAACCCATCGAGCTGACCGAGCGTGCCTGGCAGCCTTCCGTCGCTGGACATCGAGTCTGAAAAAAACTACCGTCAGGTAGATGCGCTCAACGTGCGCGCATCGTTCATTTCGCTAATTCCCCCATGACAGTGCTTTATCCCCTCGCAGGTGTCGAAGGTGTGCCGCTCGCAACGTGGGGGCGACGCGATACGTCGAACAGGGCCGAAGGGGCGAGACGGCGCGTGCCAGGCGGACTTTGACAATTAGCACCGAGTTTGCCGGCCGGGCGCAGCGCGCGGCACGCCAAATGCGCGGGAATTTCTCGCGGGAAGATCGTCCGGCCCCTTGGCGATTTGCACCAGGATGTAGAATAGACGGTTCGCGATTCTTCGGCCGCGCTAAAGATCCATCCTTGAACCGCTATCGCTGGTTAACTTTGCTCCTGGGGCCGGCGCCGATCGTGCTGGGCTCGATCGCCCTCACGCATTGGCTGAAGCCCCTCGACCCTGCTCCCGTTACGAGCAACCATGTAGTGCTGCGCCCTAGCGGTGAGACGGATGCAGGCCCGGATGCTTTGGCGGCACTATCACGGCGGGCATTGTCCCCCGCGCGCCCGGTTGCCGATCACTCCCGCGAACGTCTGGAGTCCGCCTGCCGCGAATCGTCCGATCGGCTGGCGGAACAGTTGGGAACGGGCTGCGGCGTCATCGTGCGAGCGCCTTTCGTTATCGGCGGCGATTTTTCGGAAGCCGATCTTGCCGCTCATTACGATCGCACGATCGGTCCCGCCGCGCGGGCCATGGGCCACGCTTATTTTCAGATTCCGCCCAGCGAGCCCATCACCGTGCTGCTGTTCTCGGGAGAGCAGAGTTACAACCGATACGCGCAGCGGCTGTTCAACGACGAGGGCATTTCCGTCTACGGCTACTACAAGCCCCACCTGCGCACGCTGGTGATGAACATTGGCACGGGGGGCGGCACGCTGGTTCACGAATTGACGCACGCGCTGATCGATTTCGATTTTCCCCGCGTGCCCGCGTGGTTCAACGAAGGGCTGGCATCGCTGCACGAGCAGTGCCACATTCGCCCCGACGAGACCGGCATCCAAGGCCTGGTGAATTGGCGATTAGAAGGGTTGCAAAAGGCGCTTGCCGGTGGGCGGTTGCGTCCGCTGGCCTCGCTCCTTGGCGATGACAATTTCCGCGGCGCCGGCGAGACCACCAATTACGCCCATGCCCGCTACTTCTGCCTCTATCTGCAGGAGCAAGGGTTGCTCGAGACCTACTATCGCCGTTTCCGCGAGCGGCAGGAACAAGACCCGCTTGGGCAAGCAACGGTCTTAGGGCTGTTCCCCCATCGAACCTGGGACGAGCTGGACGCCGACTTCCGCCATTGGGCCGCCGGCTTACGGCAGTAGTTCGGGCCACCGGAGCGTAGCCTAGCCCGACGCGCAAGCGAGGGATCTCGGCGCGACGGTACCGGAAAAGTCCCGCGGCCGCATACGAGTTAAGCAAACGCCGGCGAAGGTGCTCGAATCGTGAAAGATAGAACGCTCAATATCCCTCGCTTGCGCGTCGGGCTAACCTCGGTAACAGTTCAGGCCGAGTGGCTGGCTCCGTTGTCGCGCAGCAGATGCCGGATGCGTTCCAGCACGGCACGAATCAGATGGTGCGATTTGGGAGGCCGCGGCGATAAGTCCGTGACGTTCCATACCAGCGGCATCGGGGCGGTCATTTGCGGCGCGCCGGGATTATCGCCCAGAAAACGGGCCAGATGCGCATCGAACGATCGCCTCGTGGCCGCCGCGGCCAGATGCCGAATCGCCGGATCGTTGTCGTGAGCCGCAATCGCTGTGAGCTCGGCGCGGGCACGCAGTCGCCGCAAGGCCTGAACGGCCGCCAAGCGAATGTCGCGGCGAGGATGCTGCGCAAACAAGCGCACAGCCGGGATGGCTTTGCTGTTGCCGCAGCGCCCCAGAAGACTCAAGGCCAGTCGCCGGGTGTCTTCGTTCCCGTGAACCAGGCTCAGCAGCAGTCCAGCGATGGGCTGATCCGCCACGATGCGACGAAACTCCCGGCGGAACGTCACCATCTGGGGCGGCTGCGGCGCCTGGGGGCCGGTGGGAGCCGGCGCCATCCGCTCCAACTCCAGCAACTCCAGAAACCGCAGCGCGGCGAGATCGTCCGAGTAACACCGATAGCGGCGTCCCCCGAACTCGAACACGCGGTCAAGCCGGAAGAATTTATCGTGCCAGCGAATGCGGTATTCGATTCGGGGAGTCATTCCGCGGGCCACCAGCCATTGATGCGCGACTTCAACCGCGCGACCGTCTCCGCTTTCTCGCCCGCCAGGTCGCGCGTCTCGTGCGGGTCTTTGGCCAGATCATACAGTTCCGGTTTCTTGGCTGCATCCCGGGGCAAGATCAGCTTCCACGAACCGTCGACGCACCAGCGATACTCCACATTCGCGGCCGGTCGATCAATGTCGATGGCATCGTGCGTGAAGATGCCGCCGTAAACGGCCTCGCGCGGCAAAGGCTTGCCGGCTGCCGCCTGCATTAGATTCATCCCCGGCAGGTCCTTCGCCGGCAGTTTGCAGGCAGCCAGCACCGTGGGCGCCAGATCGATGCTGCTGGCTAGCGATGTCTCATCGCGATGCGGCGGCACCTTGCCCGGCCAACGCACCATGATGGGTGTGCGCAGCCCGCCATCGTAGGGCGAGCGCTTGCTCTTGGGGGCAAAGCCGTTGGCGTTGGGGTTCTGAATCCAGCCGTTGTCTGCCACGAACAGCACCAGCGTGTTCTCCGCCAGACCCCGCTTGTCCAACAGGCCCAACAGCTCGCCGCACGTCTCATCGAACCATTCGCACATGGCCCAATACTTGGCCACAAACGGCGTGGGCGCCTTCTCTGCGTAGTGGGCCAACAGCCGCTCCGGTGGTGTATGGGGCGTGTGCGGCATCATGGGGGCATA
>JBGTDH010000427.1:0-4406 GCA_041748435.1 Pirellulales bacterium | reverse complement strand
TCGAAGAGACGGCCGCGGCCGAGGGGCTGCCCGTGGCGCTGGAGGGCTACCTGCCGCCGCACGACGCCCGCGTGCAGCACTGCAAGGTGACGCCCGACCCGGGCGTGATTGAGGTCAACGTCCAACCGGCGGAGAACTGGCAGGAGCTGGTGGAGATCACCACCGGCGTGTACGAGGACGCCCGCCACAGCCGCCTGGGGACGGAGAAGTTTGACCTGGACGGCACGCACACGGGCACCGGTGGCGGCAACCACGTGGTGCTGGGTGGCCCCTCGCCGGCCGACAGCCCGCTCTTGCGACGGCCGGATGTGCTCCGCTCGCTGGTTGCGTACTGGCTCAACCATCCGTCGCTCTCGTACTTGTTCAGCGGCATGTTCATCGGCCCCACCAGCCAGGCGCCGCGCGTCGATGAAGCCCGCTACGATGCGGTCTACGAATTGGAGATCGCCTTCGAGGAGTTAGATCGCCAGGCGCGTGAGTTCGGCGGCGCGTCCCCGTGGCTGGTCGATCGCATCTTCCGCAACCTGCTGGTCGATCTGACCGGCAACACGCACCGCGCCGAGTTCTGCATCGACAAGCTCTACTCGCCCGATTCCGCCACGGGCCGCCTGGGCCTGCTGGAGTTTCGCGCCTTCGAAATGCCGCCGCACGCGCGGATGAGCCTCACGCAGCAACTGCTCCTGCGCACGCTCGTGGCCTGGTTCTGGCGGCAGCCGTATCGTCCGCGACCCGTGCGATGGGGCACGCAACTGCACGATCAGTTCCTGCTGCCGCACTTTGTGTGGCAGAACTTCTCGGAAGTGATTGCCGACCTGCGCGAAGCCGGTTACTCGATTGATGCCGCCTGGTTCTTGCCGCACCATGAATTCCGCTTTCCCATGCATGGCCGCGTGCGGCACACGGGCATCGAGATCGAACTGCGGCAAGCCATCGAGCCGTGGCACGTGCTGGGCGAGGAGGGTTCCGTCGGCGGCACCGTGCGCTACGTAGATTCGTCCGTCGAGCGGCTGCAAGTCCGCGTGACGGGTCTCACCGGCGATCGCTACGTCGTCCTCTGCAATGGCCGCCGCGTCCCCTTGTCGCCAACATTAACGCAAGGGGAATACGTGGCCGGCATGCGTTACCGCGCCTGGCAACCCTCGAGCTGCCTGCATCCGACGATCCCTGTCGATACGCCGCTGGTGTTTGACGTGTGGGACTCCTGGAACAACCGCTCGCTCGGCGGCTGCACGTATTACGTTGCCCATCCCGGCGGCCTCAGTTACGAGACGTTTCCCGTGAACGCCATGGAAGCGGAAGCCCGCCGCTTCTCCCGCTTCGCGCCCTCCGGCCACACGCCCGGCCCCATCTCCCCGCCACCGCTCGAAGCCAACCCCGAATTCCCCCACACCCTCGATCTCCGCCGCGGGCGCTAAAGGCTGTCGCCCTGCGGGGAGTGTCGCGATGGATTTCGGCCTTCGCGGCAGCCAGCTTCACTCCTTGGTCGGCTCGATTCTTCTGAGGCATCGGCATGTTACTCGCGCGTGGGCCGTGGGATTCGTTCGCAAGGTCTGCTTAATTAGCGGTGATCGATTCCAAAAAAGATACTTGACATGGCCCGCGATATTAGTAACCTAATGGTTACATATGTTGCCCGACGATATGGATGGCGTGTTCCAAGCGTTAGCGCACCGCGACCGGCGGCGGATGCTGGACTTGGTGCGAGAGAATCCGGGCGGTTGCGTGGAAGATCTGAGCCACCACTTCCAAACCAGTCGCATCGCTATCTTGAAGCACCTCCGGGTTCTGGAGCGTGCTCAACTGATTCACTCGGAGAAAGTCGGCCGCAAGCGACGACTGTGGTTCAATGTGATTCCCATTCAGTTGATCTACGATCGCTGGGCCACCGAGTTCAGCGCTCTGTGGTCCACGCAGCTCACGCAGATTAAGTACCGGGTGGAAGCCGCGGCTGCCGCGGATCCGAAAGCCAAAAGGAAGCGTCATGCCTGAACCCGAACGGGCCGTCTACAAGGTGTTTATCAAAGGGACGATCGAGGCCGTGTGGCGCGAGATCACCAAGACTGATGGAGTGCAGCCCTGCATGTTCAATATGCGCCTGCACACGCCGGGTCTAAAGCGCGGCGCGCCCATGCAGATGCGCACCAAGAGTGGAAAATACACGGGCGTCGTGGGAGAGGTGCTGGAGTTCGAACCTCCGCACCGTTATGCCCATACGTTTCGATTCACCAGTTTTGACGACCCGCCCTGCAAAGTCATCTATGAACTGAAGGAAGTGGCCGGGGGGGTGGAGTTCACCCTGTTTCTGGAAGACATGCCCAAGGGCACCAAGACCGAAAAGCAGATGCTGCAAGGGGGCACGATGATCGTGAATACGCTGAAGGCCGTGGTTGAAACCGGCCGGCCGAGCTTCGTCACGCGGCTGTTGTACAAGTTGTTCGCACTTTTGGAAATCACTTCTCCCAAGAAGTGTCGCGTCGAAAACTGGCCCCTGAACTGAAATCACGACCGTGGGTGACACCAATTGAAGCGTTAGCAACAGAAACCTGGAGCTGCACGATGGCTAAGTCGCCGGAAGAAATCGAAGCCGCAATGGTCGAGAACCTCAAAGAGACCACGGGCAAGACGATCGAACAATGGACGAAGATTGTCGCCGCCAGCAAATTGGCCAAGCATGGTGAGATCGTCAAGCATCTCAAAGCGGAGTACAAGCTGGGGCATGGCTATGCCAACTTGATTACGCACAAGGCTCGGGCGGCTGACTCGCAACCGGTCGCGGTGGACAATCTGGTTGACGCTCAATATGCGGGACCAAAGGCGGCACTGCGCCCCCTGTATGAGAAACTGATTGCCACCATCCAGCAATTCGGCGACGACTTCGAACTGGCGCCCAAGAAGGGCTATGTCAGCCTGCGTCGCAGCAAACAGTTCGCCTTGATTCAACCCTCGACCGCCACGCGCCTGGATGTTGGGATACAACTTAAGGGCACGCCCGCGACCGATCGTTTGGAAGCCTCTGGCAGCTTTAACGCCATGGTAAGCCATCGCGTGCGAGTTACCCAACCCAGCGACCTCGATGCGGAATTGGAGAGTTGGCTTCGGCAGGCGTTTGGCGCCGCATGAAGTGGCTATCGTTGTTTGCCCCGCTGTTCATAACTCGTCGGCCGCAAGCAGCCAACAGATCGTTCGACGCGAGCATAGGCGTCCTTGAACGACGTGTGATGCCCGCCTCCGTGTTTCTTGCGAAGCCCTCACCAGGGAATCTTGCACGCATCAATGTGGCTCAGCACCTCGGCCATCGGCATCACGTCGCCGAGGTCGATGTCGATGTCCAGCAGGTTCACTTCGTGCATGATTTCGCTGCGCTCGCCGACCGCTTCGCGCGGGACGATCACGCGGAAGCTGTTCGTGGCGTCGCGGCAGGAGGCATAGATGCAATGACTGGTGCTTAAGCCGGTCACGATCAACGTGTCGATCGACAGGCCGGTGAGCATTTCGTGCAAGTTCGTGGCCTTAAAGGCGGACGCGTACTTTTTGCGGATGAGCTTCTCCGTCGGCCGCCGATTCAATCGCGGGTCCAGGTCCAGCAGATGCTCGTCCCCCGGCTTGATGCCCAGGCACAGCTTCTTGTGATGCGGGCTGGGCGGGTCGGCCGGGTCGTAATCGTAGGTCGTGAAGAACACCGGGATGCCCGCCGCACGGGCCGATTGCAGCACCTCGCACGAGGCTTCCACGACGAAATCTACCGAGCTGCCCATCTGCGTGTCGGGGCGAGTCCAGAAGAGCGCCAGGTCGATGACCAGCAGCGCCGGCCGCTGACCGAAGCCCACGCGGCCGGCCCAGTTGCGGGCGATGTAGCGCTCGCGCAAATCCGCCAAATGCGCCAATAGCGGTCCGCGCAGATCGTCGGGGAGGCGCAGATCGTTCGATCCGAAACGAGGAGCTTCGCTCATGAGTGCTTCCTTACCGGTATAAACCAGGGGGCTTACGCCCCCCGCTCGCCAACTCGTCCCTAGGAGTAGAACACACGCTGTGCGGTCTTTCGCAACAGCCACTGGCGATCAGAATCGGAGAGAAAGTCGAGGCGATCGCGCACGAGCTCGATCGACTCGCTGTACGTGTGCCCGTCTTGCACTTGGAAGGGGCAATCGGTGGCCCACATCAGACGCTCCGGGCCATAGGCGTCCAGCAGGCGGCGCGTCATCGGCCCCAAATCCACGTAGGGCGCGGCCTTCTTGCCCAACGCATAGAACGCCGAAATCTTCACCGCCGTGTGCTTATGACGGGCCAGCTTGCAGAGGCTGGCCACGTCTGCCTCGCGAATCTCGCCATCGACGCCGATGCGGGCAAAGTGATCGATTACCACCGGCGTGTCCGGGTGCTTCGCACACATACGGTCGATGGCCGGC
>JBGTDH010000426.1:0-3618 GCA_041748435.1 Pirellulales bacterium | reverse complement strand
GATTGGCGACCTTCCTCGACCGTGATCACGCCATCTTTGCCCACCTTGAGGAAGGCGTCGGCCAGCACTTCGCCGATCGTGGGATCGTTGTTGCCGGCGATGGTGGCAATCTGCCGCAGCTCGTTCTTGTTTTTCTCGTTGATCGGCGTGGAAAGCTTGCCGATGGCCTCGACGATCGTATCGGTGGCCTTGGCGATGCCGCGGGAGAGTGCCATCGGATCGGCCCCGGCGGCAATCATCTTTAAGCCTTCCAGGAAGATGGCCTCGGCCAGGACGGTGGCGGTGGTCGTGCCGTCGCCCGCTACATCGTTGGTCTTGCTGGCTGCTTCCTTAACCAACTGGGCGCCGAGGTTCTCGAACGAGTCTTCCAGTTCGATATCTTCCGCCACAGTGACGCCGTCTTTGGTCACCTTCGGAGAGCCCCATCCCTTGTCCAGCACGGCGTTGCGGCCGCGAGGGCCCAGCGTGCTGCGTACCGCGCGGGCCAATTTCGAAACGCCGGCCGCCAACGGCTGCCGTGCTTCGTCACCAAAGACCATCTGTTTTGCCACAGTCGATTCTCCTGTTGTGGTCCTGAATTAACCGATTTAGAAACGTCCCGCGACCGTTTGTTTCGCCGGACGTGTGGGAAGCTCCGGATCAACTCGCACGTGCATAGCGACCCCGTTTTGGCAGTCGGCCGCCGTGAGGGCGTGGAAAAGCAAGCCGTATGCCAAGGGCGGATCGCAATGCTACAAGTGCAGACCGCGATTAGGCTTAACAATATTGCCCGCGGCAGCCGACCCGACCCGGCCGTGTCAAAATGGCAGGATCGATCACTCGACAAGCATGGGGGGCGGGGTTACTCCGATGTCGAGGTACTCGACCTGCCCGCCATCGTCGATGCGGTTATTGCCCAGGGAGTAGACCGTCCAGCCCGCGGCAGAGTGCCGCACCACGAGCGGATTTCCCGTGAAGGGATCGACCATCACGTCGGCAGGCAAACTTAGCTCGTTCCACAGGGGCGCGTCTGGCCCTTGCGCTCCGTGCCGCTGCAAGGCGTTCAACACCAGCAGTGCGGAGATCGAAGCCCGCACGCGATCGACGGCCTCGCGCTGGGCCTGCAGTGCGGGAAGCAGCAGTTGAGTCAACGCTCCCGGACCGGCAGACCTCTGCCACTGGCTGTACTCCGTGAGCCGATAGGCGGGCGTGGCTTCCCACTGGACTTCGTTGGACATCCAGTCGAGATAATCCAACAGGTCGTGCGTGAATCGCCAGGGGGGCATCGCGCGCGTGGAGGCCTGCAGGGCTTGAAACTGGCTGATGCCAAGCGCTCGCTCACTGCGCAGGCATTCGACGCTGCCGGACATCTTTACTTCAATCTCGAACTCCCGCTGGAGGGCAGCGCGACTCTCGGCCGAAACAGGCCCCGCATACAGCACCTTGGCAGCCGCGTCGATCGCCATGCCACGCACCGACAAAGCGACGAAGTAGCTGTTCAGACCCGGCTCTCGATCCAGGTGCCGAGCCAATCGCACCAAAGCCACGCAGGTGGCCAGCGCCGCGTCCGGCTGTCCCTCCTGCAGTTGCGCCAGGGCTTGGACGCGCAAGACGCGTGCAGCAGCGCGGCTCTCCTGAGCGGTTGTCACTAACTGTGCCACAAACGCATCCGGAGATTGGCCATAATCGTGCAGAGGGGCGTAAACCGGAGTATCCGCCGCCTGCAAGACCAGCTCAATCTGGCTTGGTCCGGTCTTGCCTTGCGCGCTGCGTATCAAGTCGGCGGCGTTGTAACCAGGCGGAAGCTGGCGAGGCGCCAGGTCGCTCAGGGAAGCCGGCTCGCCTGCTGCGCGCAGCTCGGCAAGGCGGGCGGCCAGCAACGACGAGGCTCGCCGATCGGCCACCAGTACGGCGACAACGAACAAGAAGATCATCACCGCGATCGCCGCCACCGAGAAACCAAGAATTTTCTTCATGGCCGCCACTCCCGGCGTGCAGATCGTGTTATTCGCCTTGATGGGCCATGCCGGGCGGCGTGCAGAGCTCGATGTACTGGCCGTCGGGATCGACCAGGTAGATCTGATAGGCGCCGTCCGGCCGCACGCGGCGGGGCAGGTAGTCGATGCCCTCGTGGCGGAAATAGTCTTCCCAAGAATCGATGTCGTCGACCATCAAGGCCCAGTGGTTGCCGCGATTGTGGGAGATGGTTGTCTCGCTGCGTCCGCCAATGATGTGCAGATCCTGATCGACCCCCAGCCGATACCACGCGCCGGGGAACGTGAACGCAGGCCGCGGAATGCGCACCAGCTTGAGGACCCGCTCGTAGAACGCGCAGCTACGCTCGACATCGGCCACATGAATGGCCACGTGATTGAGTTGCAAGGTCTTCATGAGCGGGCCGGTTATTTCTTCTGCGCGAAGAATCGCTGGTCGATCTGCGACTTGCCGCGCTCGATGTAGTACTTTACCAACTCCTGGCGCAATTGGCGCGGCGTCATGCGCTCGCGATCCAGACGGGTTACCAGATCGGCGTGGCGGCGACGCAGGGCCTTGAGCTTCTCCACCTCGCCCGGACTCAGATTCTGCTGCTTGGCAAACTCGTCCAGCGGAATCCTCGTGGTGATGGCGGGAATGGCCAGGCGGTAATCGCCGCTGTTGCTGAAGGCCACGTCGTCCAGCGTCTCCACCACGGCCGCGCCGCGGGCAGCGGCCACCAGGTCGAAATCGGTGCGCACACCGGCCGCCTGCGTAATGGCCTGCGCCAAGAGCGGGTTCGTCTTCGACGCCTCGGCCAGCTTCATCCGCAAGCTCTGATACAAATCGGGCGAGACCGAAAGCGGCCGCTGCTCCAGCGCCAGCGCGAAATGATCGAACACGGCTTCTTCCACCTCGCGCCGCGCGTCGTACATCGGCTCGCGACGCCCGATGATCATCAACCGCGGCGAGAACAGGGCGCCCGTGGGCGAGACGAAGTCGGTGCCCATCGACATTCCGAGTTTCGCCAGATTCTCCGACGTGCGGCCCCCCGCCGCGCCTTCTTGCAGCGGGAAGAACTCTTCGCAGGGGCAGGTCGTTTCCTGAGCGCATAGATACAGCAGGCCCGCACAGTAGGTGCGAATCTTCTCGCCGGCCAGGGGCTTGCCCTTTAGCTCGATCACGCGGGACGTGCGGAAGTTGAGATCGAACTCCGTGGGATTGCCGATCACCGCGGCCGCCGTCTCTCCCATTATGCGGCCGGCCAGCGGATCGTCGTGCCGCAAGAACATGTAGTGCAGCGTCCGCCTCAGATACACCTCGACGCATGTGGCCGGGATCCGCGAGCCACGCTCCGGCAGGTCGACCAGCACCATGCGGCGAATGCCATCGGGTCCCTGCTCCAGCGTCACCACGCCCACGTGCGTGAACAGCCCGGGCGAAAGATCGGTGAACAGGTTGTAGGGCGAAGGATTGCGCATCAACAGCCAATCGCCGGGGTGCACTTCGTAGGCGCCCAGCCGGTAGCTCTCCTCGGTGATGCCCTTGGTCATGCGCACTTCGAGCCATGCCAGCAGCTCATCGCGGCGGGCGTCTTCCTCGGCGGAAAGTTGCGCATCGGGAATCTTGGCCAGCAGCTCATGCAGCTCGCGCGGCTCGATGGCC